>WRGM01000073.1 GCA_009787175.1 Candidatus Bathycorpusculum fermentans
CACTAACGCCATACATACTCACTACCAACCCACCCTACACATCAACACTATATTTCAACATATCTATCAACCAATATCGAACACTACCCATTTCTCTCCACACCCCAAAAATGCATAGTGAAAAATAAGAAGTTATACCCATATGAAGGTTCAAAGGGCTATTTTCATTCTGCATCTGCTATTGCCCAAAGTATTAAAAAAGATTAGTCATAATTTACAGGACAACCAGATATCAGTAAACGTGATTATGTCATACTCGCTACACCCATGCAGACCAGATATTACAGTTGTTAAAGCTTTTTACATAATCTGTCTGTTGTAGCACTATTTTTGTCTATATGTTAGAGTACAGTATAGTATAGTATTAAAGAACAGTTTATTTATCAGGTAGGAGTAATTGGGTATTGAGGTAAAGGTATTGACGTTTAATTTAGCTAAGAAGTGTGGATATATATCTAGTGCATATTATTTCATAGCACCGATAGTAGCTTTTTTAATGGTTATAGCATTAATTTATCAAGCGGTATCTCCGCCGATTGGAGAAATCTCGCCTTTTACTTTAGGGGCTATTACGGGCTACTATGTAACAATGATAATAGTTAGCATTATTGCGTTTATTTTATTCCTTACATCTATGTATAAATTGTCAAAGTATTATAATGAACCAAAAATATTCAAAAACATTCTATACAGTTTCCTAATTAGCATACTAATCACCAGTATAACCTTGGGTATATTGATGTATCTCACAACATCTATAGTGCCACATCTCCCAGCTAATCCAACACCCGCAACTATAGATGTATACGTAGAGCAATTATTGATGAGTGGCATAGCTATTTTATCGATATCATTTATATGTCTAATAATTAACGGGTTTTTCTATTGGCAGGCTTTCTCTAAACTTGGTGAAAAGTCAGGTGTAGACTCGTTTAAAACAGCAGGTACACTTTACATTATAGGCACAGCTCTATGCATAGTAGGAGTAGGAGCAATACTAATATGGATATCATGGCTCTTTGCCGCAAACGGATATCGAAGGCTTCAACCACAAACCACTAGTAGCGCAATAGACTATACAGCGTCAACAACTGCTGCATATTCTACAACTTCAGACACTATTTCGGGCAAAATTTACTGCAGCTACTGTGGAACAGAAAGCATTACAGATAATAGTAGTACTTACTGTAGTCACTGCGGAAAACCTCTCCATACAGAGCAAACAAATACCTAACAACCCTTTTTTCAAAATGTATTAAAGCAAAACAGAACCATATTGTTAGTGTATCTCAGGTTTCAGATTATTTGGTAAGCTCGTTTGGAAGTTAACAAGTTATGCCATACTTTTTGATGTATCATTACAATTTTCGGTTAAATTAGAAAAGTTTCAAGTTTATTGTGAAAGGTTTAAGTTTTTGTGATGTGTTTACTAATTGGGAGTGTTTATGGCATCTAGTTCGGCTTTGGTTAAACTGAAGGCGTTTTTGATTATTGATTTAATTATTGTATGTTCAGCAGTGGGCGCGTTTTTTTATCTTCAAAATCAGGGCGTTATACCGCTTTCTAGTAAGCCTGCGGATTTTGTTTTCTCGGATTTGGTTATATCGCCGGTTGAGACTTTTGCGGGTCAGCCGATACAGATTTCGGTGAAGGTAACAAATGTGGGTGGTGTTGAGGGTACTGTAACTGTTGATCTTGAGATAGATGGTGAAGTTAGGGATTCTATGGATGTGACTATTGCGGGTTTGAAGACTTCGGAAATTGTTGAGTTTATATTTTTTGAGATGAAAGTTGGGGAGTATACTGTAAAAGTTGGTAATTTGACAGCAATTTTGCGGTTAGAGGAGGCTCCTCCTGGGTTAAATACTATAGTGCTCTCAGGTCTTAGGGTTAATCCTATTGAAGTTTGGCCAAATGAGCCTGTTATTATATCTGTTAATGCTACTAATACGTCTAAAGAGGCAGATACTTTAGGTGTAGTGTTTACTGTTGATAATGCTGTAGCTGAAACAAGGCGTGTTGAAGTAGCAGCTGGTGAGACGGTAAATGTTGCAGTAAGTGTGTCTGCTATAAGTGAGGGTAAGCATTCGGTTAGGGTAAATATGCTTTCTAGTGCTTTTTCTGTTGTGCCAGAGGGGTATCATACGCTTATAATTGATCGTACGGGTGGTGGCGGGATTCCTCTGGTTTTTACGCTCAATGGTGAGAAACAGAATACTAGGTATTCGGCGCTTTTACCTGTTGGGCGGTATGAGATTGTGTTACCTGAAATTGTTGATGTTGGAACGGGTGTTGTAGGGTTTTCGAGTTGGAGTGATAGAATGGATAAGCCGGTGAGGTCTTTTACTCTTGAGAGGCAGACTATACTTGTTGCTAATTATTATTTAATTAGTGGTTATGCGTCTTGTCCGTCTCTTTATATTTGGGATGGGAAAGCGTATAGTTATGTTACAGATGTGTCTAACGCTGGTTGGCTTGGCTATATTGGCTATATTGATTCATATGGGAATATAATTTTTAGCGGTGGCAATCCCTATGATTATGTAAAGCTTGACAAGGACGTTTTCACTGTTAGTGAGGATGGCTATTTTGATATTATACTTACGCAGCAGTGGGATGAGCTTTTCTATCTTGATTACACGGGTTTAATAGTGGTAGACCATCCTGCAGATGTAGATGTATATACGTCAATGACAAACTATCTTAACAAAGGTTCCACAGGACAAATCTACACTGTAAACTCAAATGCGCTTCGCTCACCTCTAAGTGCCACAAATGAGCAGGGTCAAGACGTTTTAGAGCAGATACTTTGGCAGGATGACATATTCACGCCGGGCATAAATGGTCTTGCCAGTCCATCATGGGACAATATAGTGCAAAATCAGCTAATACTCAACCTAGGAGACCTCTCAGATGCTAAGGAAATTAAGCTTGTCATGACAGGCATGGTAGACTGGGGATCAGCAGACACATACTACGAGTGGATAGAACAATTCCAAAAAGCCGCCGCAGAGGGACTTATAGAAGAGAGTGCACAAATAATGCCCTCACCCAAACTGGAAGTTCTAACAGCAGATGGCACATGGAGGGAAGCTCCACAGGACAAACAAATTCCGCTGCCAAGTGATTACACACCAAGAACATTCACCGTAGATCTAACAGGTCTATTCCCAGAAGACACCACACAATACATAATACGCCTAACTAACTTTTGGAATGTAACATATGACTACATAGCAATAGATACATCAAACCAGCAAGACATAACAATAGCTACATTAAAGCCGGCAGTAGCAAACTTTTCCCAACTCTGGGAAACTCTTTCAGAGTCCACAGGCGCATTCACCCGCTATGGTGACGTAACAACATTGTTGCAGGATACAGATGACATGTACATTATAGGGCGGCAGGGAGATCAAACGATGGTACGTTTCTACAGTGGAGACTTACCAGAGTTGGCAGAAAATATGGAAAGAGACTACTTCTTTGTCGTAGCATGCTGGTTCAAAGACCCACCAAACGGCTGGGGCTATGGCTTCACATTCACAGTAAACCCCCTACCCTTCCTCAACATGACCGGTTTCCCATACACAAGCAGCGAAAACTATCCCAATGATGAAGCACACAACACATACCTAAAAGAATACAACACAAGAATAATCACCTAACCCCCACATTTCCTTTCCATTTTATTTATTTATTTATTTCCTAATTTCCTGTGATGTTATACATAGGTTTTTTCGCTTGAGAGTATTAACTAAATAATGTTATTGTGCTGGATGTGCTGTTGGCTCAAAAAGTAAGCATAAAACTTGGTATTTGTAGTGTTGTTTTCCATGTGGAACACCATTTTTACTGTTTTTTCAAATAAGCAGTTCTTGTACATCAACATAAAGGATAACGTTACCCTAACAGCTCACCACCTACACCCATCTACTGGTGAACACTATAAAACGTTGTTTAGTTAGCACTATCAAAATTTTAAGTATTGAATTTTGTGAATCAAAACCTGTGAAAAAAAGCTAATTTTGCGGGATGAGAGGCTGAAAATGTCCATACATATATTATAGTGCCTCTCATAATGGCATCAAGCACTTTACAAGTTTTTTATTATTTCAAAAAAGGAATACCTCTTTTATGTGTAACCCTGCATAACCGTAAACAATGTGAGGTTATAAATAGTGACTGATAAAGCAGTAGTTAATGCTATAGCTGCCGTAATAATTGTGATAGCGGCTCTATTTGTTGTTTGGTTTGTTGTTGATAATCTGAGATATACGCCTAATACTTCGGGCAGTTCGGGCGGGTTTAGTATGCAACCTGTGCCTCGTTTTATACTCGAGGATGGTGAGACCCGAGCTGACACACCACTACTTGGCAGTTCAACAGCATACTATGATGTGTATGTGAGAAATTTAGGTAATGGCGGAGGATATGTTACTGTACATGCAAGGATGACACAAGGGAGAACTGCTGTTAATAGTGAACAAACGAGGTGGGTCAACGCTGGCGAAAGAGTAATAATAACCTTTGAATTCCGCGAATACAGCAGATGGAGCGGAGAAGCAACCTTTAGAGCATGGATGTAAGGTGACTTGAATAATGAAAGAAAACGTTGAGTTTTTCTAAGACTTGAAATAGCATGGCGCAAAAAATATTCTCATTTTTCTCTATTGTTAAAAGTTTATAAAACTCCGACAGTCAACTATATTTGATACATTATGGGCTTCGCCTGGGATTTGACCGAAGGTGTTTCCAGAAGTATATTCAGCGCGTTAGCCCAAATTTTTTCCGTATTTATGTCTCTTGCGGCAAAAATCAGCGCGAAACTTTTCGGTGAAAAAGAACCCAAAGACACCGATTTTAGCGATCACTCGGCGAGAAACCCAAACGCGCACCAAAAAATAACAAGCGATGAAATAAAGGGGCGATTCTACGCCGAGCCTCCACGCAAACGCACAGCCTAAACAGAAGGACAGCGGCAAGAGTAAACCAAAGACCACACATTTGAACGAAGCTGTTAAACTTTTGCGTTCGCATCGCCAAGCGGTCACAGTTGCTCCCGATCAGCATCGCTCACGCACGGCATAACACAGAACCCGATCGCTAAAACGTCAGTTTATGGGAGACGTGGGCGGGAGTGATGAAGTATGAAAAAAATCTTTAGTGTTTGGCTTTAATGCTGCTAGTACCAATAGTCTATAGTAACTGTATGTGTAGCTCCGTTAACTAAGTTAGTATTGCCTACATCTACATAGACAGTTCCAGGAAGTACAGGGAAACATACACTATTTCCAGACGATAGACTACTTGAACGCTGGTCATATATTATTGTGTGTGGGCTTTGCCCGCCGTTAGATGTGTAGCTGACTCTAACATATACCAAATTAGTAGTTGATGAGTCTATACTCACAAAAACATAACCCGCATATGAAGCATTAACCGTCCAACGACTGTAACGATTGGCTTGTTGATTGATAGTATATCTTGTAACGATACTTTGAGATTTTGCCAAATTTGTAATGTCCCGCAGTTCTTGATTAGTGCCTTGTAACATTTGGTTTTCATTTTGTAGACTATTGACTGTGCCTTGTAACATTTGGTTTTCATTTTGTAGACTATTGACTGTGCC
>WRGM01000074.1 GCA_009787175.1 Candidatus Bathycorpusculum fermentans
CTAACGCCATACATACTCACTACCAACCCACCCTACACATCAACACTATATTTCAACATATCTATCAACCAATATCGAACACTACCCTATTTTTTCTATTACTTCGTATCCTTGCATTGTTATGTTCATGGGTTGTTTTGCTACTGGTTGGTTTTCTGTCATCACAAATCATTTGCAATATTGTTGCAAAGTAACATATAAATATTACTGTGAGCTAAATACACACCAATGACAACAACTACTATACCAACAGCATCATCAACAATATCGCAGGAAGAGTGGAAATTTACAGCAAAAGACGCGGCACTAAAACCTGACCTGTTCCTCTCAGGACATAGAGCCTGCGCCGGATGCGGTCCCGCAACAGTGCTACGCTTAATAATGAAAGCCACACGGGGACCAACAATTGTAACACAAGCAACGGGCTGTATGGAAATTGTCAGCTCAATATACCCCTACACATCATGGGGGCTTCCATGGCTTCACACAGCATTTGAAAACGCTGCAGCAAACGCTTCAGGCATAGAGGCAGCTGTTAAGGCTATGCAGAAAAAGGGCAAAATACAGCATGAGCATATAGATGTTATAGCTATAGCCGGCGATGGTGGTACGTATGATATTGGCTTTCAAGCTTTATCGGGCGCGCTTGAGAGAGGTCATGATTTTCTATTTGTGCTATATGATAATGAGGGCTATATGAATACGGGTATTCAGAGAAGCGGCGCTACTCCTACAGGGGCATCTACGACGACAACTCCAGCGGGAACAGTGCAGCCGGGAAAGCTGGAAAAGAAAAAACCAATAACGGATATCGTGCTTGCACATGATATAGAATACGTTGCAACAGCTACACCTTACTACTGGAAAGACCTTATGATAAAAGTCAGAAAGGGATTAGAAGTTAAAGGTCCAGCGTTTTTACACGTATTTGCACCCTGCCCAAGAGGCTGGAGAACAGAACCTGCAAAAACTATGGAGTACTCAAAACTTTCCGTTGACACATGCATATTCCCACTATGGGAAGCTATAAACGGCAAACATGTTTTATCAACACCTAGCAAAATGTTCCAATTAGCACCACAAAAGAAAAAACCCGTTACAGACTATTTCGCAGAACAAGGACGCTTCCGGCACTTATTCAAACCAGAAAACAAACACTTGCTAGACCAGCTACAACAAGCTGCAGATAAGCAATGGGAAAAACTGCTTAAACAGTGCGAAACAACCTAACTTTTCTTTTTTAACATTTTTAGAAAAAAGCAGCAGAACTGTCTGCATTATGTAATGCTATTGCATACTTACTTTTTGAATGGATATATGAATTTTTTTCTTAAAAACTCTATTTGGTGTCCAATAACATTCATGTGTTGCATAAACCTTTAATAATTGGGTGACTGATGTGTTTACAAATTTCATATTTGATAGTTAAAAGAGGAAGTAATGTATGAGCAAATCTGATAAACCCCACTTAAATATTATCATCATGGGGCACGTCGACAATGGTAAATCAACAACCACAGGACACTTACTGTATTTAGCCGGTGTCATCGACCAAAGAACCATTGATGCATACCAAGCAGAAGCAGAAGCAATGGGTAAAGGAACATTCCACTTCGCGTGGGTTCTCGATAACCTAAAAGAAGAACGCGAACGCGGTGTCACAATAGATCTAAGGTTCCTCCAATTCCCAACAAAGAAATATAACATGACCGTTATAGACGCGCCAGGTCACAGAGACTTTATCAAAAACATGATCACAGGCGCAAGCCAAGCTGACGCAGCAGTCCTCTTCAGTTCAGCCAAAAAAGGCGAATTCGAAGCAGGCATAGGCGCAGGCGGCCAAACACGCGAACACGCATTCCTAGCATTCACCTTAGGCATACGCCAATTAATCGTAGCCATCAACAAAATGGACGACTCATCAGTCAACTGGAGTCAAGAAAGATATAACGAAATGAAGAATGAAATTTCAAGAATGCTCCGCATGATCGGCTTCAAACTTGACAAAATCAACTTCATCCCAGTTTCCGGCTGGAAAGGCGACAACCTCGCTAAGAAAAGCGACAACATGCCCTGGTACAATGGTCCAACATTAATGGACTCATTTGATGAATTAGAACTTCCAGCAAAACCAACAAACAAACCACTCCGTGTTCCAGTACAAGACGTTTACACCATTACAGGCATCGGCACAGTCCCAGTTGGTAGAGTCGAAACAGGTGTACTAAAACCAGGCGCAAACATTGTCTTTATGCCATCAAACAAAACCGCTGAAGTCAAATCCATAGAAATGCACCACACCAGCATACCAATAGCTGAACCAGGCGACAACATCGGCATAAACGTTAGAGGCATCGCAAAAAATGATGTCCACCGCGGAGACGTAGCAGGTCCAGTTGACAATCCACCAACAGTTGCAAAAGAATTCATAGGTCAAATAATCGTCATCTACCATCCAACAGCAATAGCCGCAGGATACACACCAGTACTTCACTACCACACAGGACAAATAGCAGTCAGATTCGTTGAGCTAATCAAAAAGATTGACCCACGAACAGGCCAAGTATCAGAAGAAAATCCAAGCTACCTGAAAACAGGCGATGCAGCTTGGGTACGCATGGAACCATTACACCCAATCGCAATCGAAGCATTTACAGACTTCCCAGAACTCGGCAGATTCGCAATCCGAGACATGGGCACAACAGTCGCAGCTGGCGCAGTCAAAGAAGTAACTAAAAAGGGACCATAAACCCTTCAACTTTACTTTTTATTTTTTAATTTTTAGTTTAAACAAACTTTTAATCATAACAATTTTTCGAACGTATTCTTTCCAGCTTTTCCTCTTTAGCCTACTTTTTCGCATCATAGCGTTAATTGAAAAGTTCTTGCTTGATAGAGGCGTAACTAAATAAAGTGGAATCATGATTAACCTATGATGCTAAATGTCAGGTCTGGAATCGCTTATTCCCTTTATTGGCGATAAAAAGAAAGGTGAAGAGCCAACAATAATTGTTGACACACGAGAAGCTAGTAGCGCAAAAAAAGTTGTCAAAGAACTTGTTGAGCGAGGCGTTACCGTTAAAACTCAAATGCTCACAACAGGCGATTACATCATCTCTGACCAATGCGCCGTGGAGCGAAAAACTGTTAACGACTTCGTTTACACTCTAACAAGACGATACCTATTCGAACAACTCTTCTCAATAAAAAAAACTTATCCAAAAGCTCTACTAATCCTCGAAGGATACCTACCTGTAATTTACAAATACAGCAGCATTCAACCCCAAGCAGTATGGGGCGCTATGTTTAACTTGGCAAAAAACGATATAGCAATAGTCAACACAGGATCCATTAAAGAAACCGCTGATTTCCTATACACTGCCGCAAAACAAGAACAAATAATTGAAAAGCGCAATCCCATTGTACATGCATTTAAAAAATGCGACACATTAGCTGATGCCCAAATTTACTTTATAGCCAGTTTACCTGGTATTGGGAGAGAGAAAGCGGTGGCAATATTAGATGTTTATAAGTCGCCTGTTGAAGCGTTGATGAATGTGGAACAGTGGTCTAAAACGGTTAATGGTTTAGGACCTGTAATTACTAATAAAGTAAAAGAAGTTCTCTCAGCATCATATAAAGAAAATATGTCACATGACTGTGGTTCTAAAGAAACTTGAAAATAGTACATAAACCATATTAAGCTTTAAAAGTATTAAAAAAGAAATACTTTAGTAGGATGCAAACGTGATAGATGAATAAGCTTAAACTTTTCCTTATAGTGCTCTCTATTCTAATAGCTGTTACACCTATAAGTGTACAAGTTATAATACACCGCGATAATCCCGTTGGTCTAATTTTGCCTCCAACAATTGCTGATTTACTTAACGGTGGTACAGAGGATATTACAAATGCTGATGCTTTTAACTTTGCCGGATCATCCATACCCCTTCCAATGCTAATAGGCAATCCCGTCCTATTCCAAAATAATACTGTAAAGTTAACATACACTTTTACTAACCCTTTAGAGGGCAGAATTACTATAACCTCTATGGACGCAGAACTAGTCTGCATTGATCACAGATTCCCTTTAGGTAACGTCTTTATTGAACCTGCAACATTGGAGCCAAATCAAACGCTTGAGCTAAATGTTACCTGCACTTTATCAACTCAAGCTATAGAACATATAAGAACGCAACATCAAGGGCAAGATAGCATAAATACAGAATTCGAAAACTATAGTGTTGAATTAACAGATATAAAAATTATTATGGACCACCGCAAACTTGGACCCATACAAATACCCCAACTAATTACCACTTTAAATAAGTTATTTGGGTGAATCTATGGATATCCAAAGCTTACGCAAATCCCTCATTAAACTTAACTGGTTTGGCATCGCAGGCGGCATATTAACACTTACTGTCATCATAGTTTCACTATATCGCCCATGGTGGCAATTAACTATAGGTGATGCCGTAAAAATAAACGTCTCACCCATATACACAAACTTTGGACTACTTGGCACACACTTTACAATACCCCTACTATACGCCCTAAACATAGGCAGCATACTAACTTTCCTATGCAGCGGCATAATCATGCTAATATACTCACTAGCTCCAACTAAACCATACGCAAAAGACCTCCTAGATTTTGCATGGAAAAAACCCCTCTACTCCGTTATCACCAGCACCACATGCCTAACCCTAATAATACTAATATCCCAAGCATTCCTAGACATGCATATCCCCCTAATAGGTACCTCCCTTGTCACCCTACCCACACAATTCACAACAGAAAACGTAAGCATAACAGTACTAGCTACATCCGCCTTCCAATGGCCACTATACCTCGCCATAACAACAGCAGCTCTATGCATACTCGCACGAATATACCACAAAAAAGCCACACAACAAAAAACCACAACAACACCATAATCTTTACATTAAAACAAACTTCTTGCCCCTATACGGGTAAGTTTAAAGGCTTAAGTAGCATTAAACATTAAAAACAACAAAAACAGGTCATACAAAGGGGCTGTCGGCTAGTTTGGTCCAGGCTTGTAGCCTCGGGCGCTATAGACCCCGGTTCAAATCCGGGCAGCCCCACCATTAAAAATTACCAACTGTTCCTATTGCTTATTGTGTTTGGGCTTCTTTGTTTAGTAGTACTTTTGCTTTTTCTGTGTATGGATTTGGAAATGCTTCCTTTACTATTTTATAAAAAACCTGGCAGAATACCTGTCGCGGTAGCGGCAGGATGAATGCGTTAGTTCTATTAATGTTATAGCCTTGTTTTTGGTCTCTTTAGGTGAGGGGGTGATGGATTGAAAAAGTCTTGGTTTTGTGCTTTTTAAGTCAATTACCATCTTATCTGGGTCACTAAATACTGTTGAAAGGTTTTGGTAGGTTTAGTTGTGGTAAAGTTGTTTGAAGTATTTAGAATGATTGTTGAGAATCATGGTTATTAACTGTTAACTGTTAGGGTGTATGATGTTGATTATGTATATGTGTTTGTTTTTGCTAGGTTAAATGTGTGTGTTTTGGGTATTGTTTGTGTTTTGTAGTTTGTTTCTGTTTGTTTGTTGTTTTTAGAGTTTTTGTAGATTAGGAAGCATTTTTGGGGTGGTCATTTGTGGTTTGAGGGTTATGTTGTTAGAGCTGCTGGTGATGTTACTTGTGCTA
>WRGM01000075.1 GCA_009787175.1 Candidatus Bathycorpusculum fermentans
CAAATGCACAAGGCGGTAGTTGGATTATGTATCAACGTGAAAATTTTCAATCGCTCCCTAACAGCATAAACCAATGTCGAACACTACCCAAACTAAACCCCCCACCACCATTAGACGAACCACCACTACCACCAGACCAAGAACCACCACCACTACCATTACCACCAGAACCACCACCACTACCATTACCACCAGAACCACCACCACTACCATTAGAAGACCCGCCATCACCTGAACCAGACCCATTAGACGAACCACCACTACCTGAAGGATACACATCATTACACTCCCCTGTAGTAGCCGTATTACCTGAAACTACCCCACCAAACCAGATAAAACCATCACTTGAGCCGTACACGCCACCACCATATTTGGCTGTGTTACCCGAAATTGTACCCCCAAACATAGTAAAATTGCTATAGCGGTGGCACACTACACCCCCACCACCACCCGTTTCAGCTGTGTTACCCGAAATCTCGCCCCCAAACATCCTAATAACGGCCTCTCCCAGCCCAACACTTATGCCACCTCCATAACTCTGAGCACGATTATTAGAAATCTTACCACCATACATCTCAAAAACACCAGAGTCAATATACACACCACCCCCCTTACCAGCGTATCCCCAAGGATTAAACCCACTATAAAAATAAGAAGTGTTATCTGAAATTTCGCCATCATACATAACAAGCACACCATCATCAACATGTATTCCGCTGTCACCGCCACCGCTAACTATTATACCATCAATCTTTAACACTCCACCCGCAACAACAAGAGTAGCGTGATGTGTTGTACCAATTAACTTGTAAAAACCAGATGACCTATTACTTGTTAGAGTAACATCTTTATTACGAGGAATAGTAAGAGCATAATCTGTTAGTTGAATATCGTTATCAAGAGCAATAGTAACGGACCTACCAGTGGGCGCATTGTCTATGGCGTTTTTAAGTTCAGTTTCATTTTTAACATGCACAACATTCTCCAAAAAAGCCACACTAAAACCACTCAAAAAGATACAGACAAATAAAGAAGAAATCAACACAACAAACAAAGAAATCAATAACAAAGATTTACGAAAAACACGACACCCAGCATCCATACGCATATAACCACTACCCATACAGGGATAACAAAAAAATAAAAAGTTTGTGGTTGAGTATATTTATGGCTGTTTTTTAATGGGTTTTTCTGTGTTAAGTTGGTTTTTTAGTGTGGCATTTTCAGTTTTTAGTTCAACATTCTCAGCTACGAGCATTGTGATTAAACGGCTCATTGTTTCCTGCATATCACAATAACGCACATTAAGAACTGCAAGCTCCGCCTGCACCTGTGACGAAGGCTCAAAACGTGACTGCTGCTATGATAGCTATTGATCTGTTTGCTGTTCAGTCATTGTGTTTTCACCTCACAAGAAACGTCCCCAGTAGCACATACAGGTTTAGTTTTCCTTTTTCCATAGTAATATGCAGTAATTACTAGGGGAATTGTGATAATACATGTTGTAGCAATGGATATAGTTATGGAAGATTGCCAAGAGTTTTGTGATGGCGGATAATAAGGATCTGAAGTAGGCAAGATATTTGGATTTGAAGAGGAGGGCGCAACTGACGTTGGCTTTATATCGGGTTTTAAAGTGCTTGCTGTATCACCTGTAGGCATAGTTATTGTAAACTCCGTCCACTCACTCCCCACGCCCTCAAAAACATCCTCACTACCCGTATAGAACCCATGATATCTAAAATAGCCACCTTCTACTGCTTGAACACGAAAACTTATATCCCCACCAACGAAGCCTAATTGAGAGCTATCACCATATGTAAAAGGGATAACTGTATAAGTAGAGTCTGATTGATACACAGCAATAGGAACCCCACGAGAACCACTACCTATCCATCCGTAGTTATATTGTGTACCTTTATAGAAAAGGCAATAATAGGTATTGATGGTGTTACTGTTTTCATCACTGTAAAGTGTAAAGGGACGATTTTTTATGGCTATTTCTATGGTTCCATTTTGTATCCAGTAGCCTGATGCGCTACCTGTAACTTCTCCAGTATATGGATTAGTACTAGTTACTGGCGACTTCCAAATAGGTGTATTATATATTGTTACGGAAGCAATTTCAGGCCCAGACTTAGGATGTTCAGGTATACTTACAGAAGCCACACAAGGCTCAACCAAAAACACACCCAAAACAGCCAACAAAAAATCAGCAGTTTTGTCTTTGTCCCCATATTCTTCTCACTATAAATGTAGTAATTTAAATATTAGCAGTTATAGGCATATATTTGTTTCTGATTTGAAATAGACTGTATTGCAGATATAGCAAAAATAGGTAATGTCCTAAAATATGTCTTCTCACAAAATAAGTTCGCCCTCTCAATTAGATCATGCTTCAAAATGGTTTATGAATGAACTCTAATACTACAGTTGTAAATGTAGTTTTTGTGGTAGTGCTTATCTTTGTTAGAGGATATCGTGCAGAGGTTGAGTGTGTATTTTTTGCAAGCATGCATTTTCTTACAAATATGACGGCAAATATGCTGTGTTTACACGTTAAACAACGGTGAAAACTCTCAAAATTTTTTATAAAACACAAATGTTTTATAATCACAAACATCACAAAAATCACATGAGTCATAAAACGTGTGCTATCTGTAAACGGAAAGTCAACAAAGGCGAAGGAACATACTACGGTGGACGCCTAATCCATCGAACCTGCAAAGGTATCGCAAAAATTCAAAGATACAAACTAAATGAGGCATAACACTATGGAAAATCACAATCATCACAAAAATCACACCAACAACACCACTACGACTACTAACCCTTTCTCACACCAACACCCCGCACAAACAACCTATTTTGCAGACAGAACCAAACAAATACAATACTTCAAACAAACAGCCAAAAACTCTGCAAAACTCAACCCACCCGCACCTTTAAACTATGCTATACTTGGCACATGGGGACAAGGCAAAACCTCCCTAGTATACAAACTCAAAGAAATCGCCTTAAATGAACTACAAACCGAAATCCAATGCGCCTGCATCTATTTCCCACTCATGCCACAATACTGCAAAAACTGGGACACCTTTACTGAAAACCTGCTTAAAAAAATAAAAACAACAACTGAAGCAACCCAAAACATACTGCCAAAAATCAAAAAAGAAATAGACCAATGGGAAATAAGCATAAACACAGGTATAATATCTGCCAAAAGAAAAAGTGATGAAAAACAGCATCAAACCCCTAATCTAACAGACGCTCTACAACAATTATGGGAACAACACCTCCAACCCTCAGGTGTCCAAATAGCTTTTATCATGCTCGATGACTTGCACTATTTTCCCCTAAAAGCCGAAGATTCGGCGTACCTTAACCTGCGAACAACATTCCAAGAACTAGTTAACCGGGGATGTAACTATTCTCTAGTTGTAACTGCCCATTCATTATTATTTTCTGAAATAGCGGAATTAGCTGAGCCTATTGTCCGATTCTTTACACCCTTTGAGCTTAAATCGTTCACCTTTGCGGAGGTAAAGGAGTCAATTGATGTTAGACTAAAAGCTGCCAAAAACACTACTGTAATTGATGATGAGGTAATTCAAGTGATTACTGAAAAAACTGTTGGTCATCCCTATATGGTTGTGTTCTCTATGTCTGAGTTGTTGATGCATTCTGAGGGCAAAGAGCATATTGGGTTAGAAGAACTTCAGGCTGCTTGGTCTGATATTGAGTATTCTTTTGGCAGGATGTTTTTTTCGCAAAAATTCCAAATAGCCACCGACAAGGAAAGACAGCTTATGATTGCTATAGCTAAAACAAAGAAAGAATTTGTTTCGCCAACTGATTTTAAAATGTTTGGTAAAGGGGTGGCTGAACTTTTTTCAAGATTAGAAAGCAAAGAGCTTTTGGTAAAACAAGAGCGAGGGAAATATAGTTTATTTCATCCAATGTTTGCTGAATTTTTAAGACATCAGCAATAACATAAAACCCCTGTTTAGTTTTTACTGCGCTCACTACAAGTAGCCTCAAAGGATTCTTCTTCAAATGATTGTCTTAGGAAATAAAACTCGTTATTAGTTATATATGGCAAAAATTGTGTGTGTGAAAACTAGCATAAAATGTTAATTGTGCCCGAGAGCGTGAGCGAGTCCGTGAACCTAACTTATGCATTCTTAAAAAAAGAGTGCTGTAAAAATGGGTGTGACGACTCTGCAAAGAATCAGCATAAGTATTACAGTTGTAACTATTTAAGTAGGTATATTGTTACGTGTTATAGCACTGAGCCGTCTTGTTAACTGCATATTTGTAATGTTATATGATAAAAAAATGCTTTTTGCATTATCACCTTAACATCATTTATACGCAAAACAACCAAAAAAAGAAAAAGGGAAAATTAGCAAAGAGGAGCGAGCGGTTATAGCGATATCGCCATGAACAATGGGGTTCAAATCCAACATACAGTGCAAATAGACTGGGAGTGTGTTTGGCACCTAACGCAACAATGACAAGAAATATCGCCCAATTCAACCCGTGAAAATATTTGTTTTTGCGAATCGGGTCTAGGAAAATTTTAATACTCTAAGGGATAGTTGAATACTGGTGTTTTAGATGATTGAAGCTGTTTTCACCGAAGAAGATAAGAAAAACCTCAAAACAGTAGTTGAAGAATTACCAAAACTTCGTTTAGAGGTAGAGTCTTTGAGAGAGACAATGGAGATTTTAAGTGATAAAGAGTTAATGCAAGATATAGCGCAAGGTAAAAAAGACATTGCCCAAGGACACATCTATACCCACAAACAAATGTTAGAAGAATTGGATATTGATGAAGAAGAAATTTGAACTCATCTATTCCACACAATTTCATAAACAGTTCAACTGCTTAGATAAACCAATCAGAGTTAGAGTTCTAAGAGAAATAGAAGTTTTAGAAAACAATCCCTTATCAGGTAAAGCGTTAACTGGCGATTTACAAGGTCTTAGGTCTTTTCGCGTAGGTAACTATAGAGTTATCTACCAACTATTAGATTATAACATCAACATTATAACAATTAAACACCGCAAAAAAGTCTACGACCCCTAACAAATTTTACCTGTTAATCCAACTATATATTTCACTACTGTTAACGTCCCTAAAGTGTTGATAATATTTTCTAATGCTAAAAAGAAAAAAGTGTTGAGCGAAAAAATCTGTTAATGGCGACGTCGCCATACGGGGTTTAGTGCGAATCCTACCCGTGTAGCCTTCTGATTAGGGGGAACCATTTTTTTCAATGTGGAAAGTTTATTATGTTTCAGTTGTTTTATTTCCTTAGTGTTTAAAGATGAATCCTCAAAGTTTAAATCAAAACTTTGAGGAAAGGAAGCATACCCAAACCATAGACGCCCATTCTCGGCGCCTCTCATCTTTATCATGCGCCCTAACCGTTTCTCAGGTTTTAAAACCTACAAAACAACATATGAATATGAACATTCAACAGCAGTATCAACAGAAAAAGGTAGCTTCTGCTTTGGGGGTGGGGGATACTTCTATGTATAAGTATAGTACGCGTTTAAAGCGTTATCGTTATAATAGACCTTAGTCCTTATTGTTTTTGGCGTTTTTAATGGAATTTATGAGCACCTAGTCAGGTTTTTTGGTGGTGTCCTAAGTTAAGTGAAATGGTAGGTCTCTTTTGAAGAACCAAAAGTTTATGATCAAACCGATGACTATTTTGTGCAT
>WRGM01000076.1 GCA_009787175.1 Candidatus Bathycorpusculum fermentans
TTATAATATTGTTGCCCCTGCTGTGAGTGGTTACCGCTCTTAGCAGGAACATTTTATCTTTGCGACCTTCCATAAAATGTAAGGGCGCAACTATACGTTCCTGCGGAACGTAACGGCTTAAAAACCCTTGTAACATGCGGGTTCTCGGGAATCGCAACAACGTCAAAGTGGGGCGTTTGTAGTGACGCTTTATTGTTTTGACGGCAGTATTATCGGGCGTGGGTCGGGAAGTTAGGGATACAGTTTAACGGATCATTGTTCTTAATTTTGGGCTAATATGGGGATAAGAGGTATGTGAATGCAGGGTTTTGAAGGGTCATTTGACTGCATTATTTTTGGGTTTGTGGGGTTTGGAGATAGTTAATGGGGAGAAGGGAGAGCGTATAAAAGTTAGTGTTCTCCAAACCTTTCCACCGGCGGTCAAATGATTACTTCAAATTTTGTTTTGTTTCTCCCTGCTTGTTTTTTTCTTTTGTTAGAGGGCTTTGAATGCTTCGAACCATCTGTTGTATTGTGTTAGCATATCTAAGCTTACGCTTGGTTTGCGTTCTTCTAGGATTTGTCGGAAGTCGGCCATGGTTAGTGGTCGTGGTTTTGCTTCTTTGTCTGTTGCTTTTCCTGATTCGAAGAATTCTCCTATTAGGCTAAGTTGTGCTGATTGGCAGACGTCTCGTATGTCGCTTCCTGAGAAGCCTTCTACTAGGCGTGCTAGTTCGGGTAGGTCTACGTTGCTGCTGATGGTTAGGTTGCTTGAGTAGTGTTTTAGCATGTTTAGTCTTGTTGCGCTGTCGGGTAGGGGTACGAGTACGCGTTTTTGGAAGCGTCGGATAAAGGCCCAGTCTAGATCCCAGGGTTTGTTAGTTGCACCTATTACGTATATGTGGAGGTTTTTGCCTTTGTCTGTTATACCGTCCATTTCTTTTAGGAACTGGTTTTTAACACGTATTTCTCCGCCTACTTCATTAGAATGTGTACCCATGAGGGAGTCTAATTCGTCAACAAATACTATGGCGGCTTTGCCTTCGTTTGCTACTTTTCGGGCTGATCCGAATAGTTTTGCTACATTTTGTTCTGCTTCGCCGAGCCATTTTGACATTATGGAGGCGGCATCTATGCTGTAAAAGTTTGCGTCTATCTCTGTTGCTACTGCGGCGGCTAGGAGTGTTTTGCCGCATCCTGGTGGTCCGAAGAGTAGTATGCCTCTGGGCCATCCTAGGGGGTAGAGGTCGGGTCTTTGTACTGGGTAGACTATGGCTTCTTTTACCGCTTTTTTTGCTACATCTAAGCCGACTACTTGATCCCAGTTTACCATGGGACGTTCGGTAACTATGATTTCATCATTATTTGATTTTACTGTGCCATCATTTTCCATGGTGGCTGCGCCGCCTGCGGCATTTTCATTTGCCTCAGCGCGCATTTCAGAGGAGGAAACAACACCCTGCAAAGCCTTAATTCGTTCCTGATAGGCTATTGCTCGTTGGACATACACCTTATTTAATCCATACTCTGGGTATAACTGTACAAGCTGTAGCAGACTCTCTATTGCCTTTTGATAAAGAGTAATAGCTCTTCCTCTTTGACCTTGTTTATCCATTCTAACGGCGTCTAACGCGTATGCTGTTGCAGCTTTTTCTAATTCATGCGAAGCACTCATCTATCTTTTTTTCTCCCCTTCTCTTCTCTTCTTTTAATTAATGACGATTTTATTACTAATATTATTAATGTTTATTATGCTATTTTTTTATTCTGGTGATTTTAGTTCTAATTTTATTTTGCCTTGTGTGCCGAGGTTTTCAAGGGCTTGTTCAATTGCTTCATTTGATGTGTTAAGCTCATTTGAGCATTTTAAGAAGTCTATCTCGCCGTTGCATTTTCGTATGTATGCGAGAAATGTTGCCTCGTCAAGTGTTTGCTGTTTAGAAGCAACAGACTGTTTAACCTCTGCTACACTTGTAATTTCTTGGGTAACTACTTTTGTAACTTCTTTAGTAACTTCTTTAGTAACTTCTTTAGTTTCAGATTTCTTATATGATGAAATTAAAGTTTTTGAAACATCAAACCCAGAGTCTTGAACTTCTTTTGCTCCAAACACTTCAGACGTGGTGGCTGATAGTGCAACGCGTTCTTTAACTGGGGCTTGTGGAGTTTTAACTGCTCCTACAGGAGTAAAAACTGGTGGTTCAGGTAAATCTTGAACAACTTTTCGCTCAAGAAGACTAGATACTTCTCTTAGAATCTCTTCTCCGCCATCGGTTTTTTGTCCAACAGGGATTATAGATTCATCGCTACGTATTTTTGTAGCATGAAGGGTATCTTGAATAGCATCTGTTACAAGAGATAATTCAGAGCTAACACCAGGCATTATTTTGCCTATATCTGATGAAACATTTTTGAGTAAACTTAATGCTGGTCGCAAATCAACTACTATATCACCAAGTTCACGAATAGTTTCAAGTCGAAGAACAACACGTTCTAGTGATAAATGCATATTTGTGAGGAAACTTATAACTCGACGAACTTCAGCTAGTTCATTAGCATACGCTGAAGCTTTATCTCTATTTGTATATGTTGCATCCGTACATTTTTTAAAAAGGACGCGGTCACGTTCTTTTAATCGAATAGTAGCCTGATCCAACTGACTTTGTTGGATCTTAAGTGTAGTAATAGATTTATTAACAACATCACGGGTAGGTGGAGAGTTTTTGTTTAATCCAAAGTCCATTTTTCTCCATACCCTCCGTGCATGTCAAATTATGGTTGTTTAAAATCCGGTTTTGCCGATTTCTTTTACGTAAACAACAACGGGTGGCTCGGGCAGGTCATCAGCAGGGGTGGTAACTTCTGTTTGTGTAGTAGATAGCGGTTTTTGTTGTGTTGTTACTGTTTCAGCATATACCTTGCTTGATTTTGGCACATGAACAGATGGATCACCGATTAGGATACTGGAGACTTTACTTTTTATAAGCTCATAATCGGTTTTCTCAGTAGTTGCACGTTTCAAACTGTTTTGCAGTAAACTGAAGGCTTCATTATAGATTTCTTCTGTAACTTGACCAATTTCATGCTCAAGCTCAAGGTTAGCCATGGCATAGCCTAAGGATTTAATTTCTTCCTCACAGCGAGCGATTTCGACGGCGGCTTCATCAATTACAACTTGACCGTCTTTCTTTAGCTGGTTTAGAATGCCTTCAAAGCTGCTGTGTAACTCGTGAAATAACTCTGAGGTAATTTTGTTTTTATCATTTAGATCCTTTACTGCTTGATCCTTGCGCCAGAGTAGAGGCACTTGATCACACAGCATGTTTGCTTGAGATTTTATTTTTGAAACAAATGTAATATCTGTACCGTTAAATCGGAGGTTTTCCATGGATTGTTTAGAAAATGAGCCATCGGCGAATTCTACAAATACGGCATCAAATTTGCCGTTTGGTGCTAGTGCGAATGAGGCTACTTTACCTATTACTTTGCCATACTCGTTTTTTATGGGTTTTCCCAAAGAAAGAAAAAAGTTAGTAGAGGAGGACATTTTGTTTTGCTCCTACTTAGTATCTTTCTGTGGTACTTTCAGCTCTTGCCACTGCAGGTGCTGTTGAGGGCATTCCTGGCGGTAGATCTGGGAATTTGTCTTTGATTTTTTGCTCTGCAACTGTTGCGGCTTCTGTTAGAATCTTGGCGGCATCTTCGTTTACGGCGTCAAAGTTTAATGTCATGCCTGTTCCTTGACCTGCTTCTATCATAATTCCGCTTAGCATATTGCCTATTTCGCCTAATTCAGTTTCAGCTTCGGGAAATACGCTGCATAGTCCACCGCGGACTTGGCGTAGTACACCTACTGCTGGACCTAAGGTTGATACCACATCACCTAGCTCAGAGGCTGTTCGTAAGCGTAATGTAATTTGTTCAAGAGCAAGTTTTGCATTCATGATTAACTTTGACATTTTACGTACTTCAGCTAATTCATTTGCGAAAACATTAGCGCGTGCACTGTCATGTTTAGTGTATGCGTCAACAATTTTTGCAAATATAGCACGATCCCTTTGAGTAAACCGTTCATTAGCCTGATCTAGCTTTTGAACTTGAAGATCAATACGTCTTGTTGCAAAATCTAATCTTGGTTTTAGTGGTACCGGTGGCTTCACCGCATCTTTTATTCTATCTGTAAACGGAGTTTCATCTCGTCTATTATTATCCCATTTCTTTGCGAATCTTTCTGACAATTAATTTTACCTCCTAATACACTAACAACAGACACCATGATAAAGTTTCAAAAAACACGATAATATCCACATATATACGCCCATAATACACCCAGATATACGCCCACCTCCAAAGTCCATAAACGTTAACACAATACAGCAAAAAACATACACAACACAGGCACAGATTTAACAAAAATATGTAAGTTACATTAAAAAGATACCAAACACATCTAACAACAAAGATGAAAAAAATGGATCAAAGAATAAAAATCTTCGGAATAATCGCCCTCATAGGCTTCATCGCAGGCATAATCGCCTCACTCACACTAAAACACCTCGTCCCATGGCTAAAAGAAGTCCTACCAACACTTAGCAACCTAACAGACTACCTAATAGCAGGCATAATAGGCGCAATACTAGCCGTCATACTAATTGCTATATGGGTCCGCATATCTGGAAAAAAAGACAACTACTACTAACCAACCCCAAAAACACCCCCCCCCAAAACTTCTTTAATAACAACACAACAACAAACTTTTAAGAAAAAATAAATCAAAACGCCAAAAAAATTATACAACAACAAACATTAATTTTGGACTCAGTAGCGGAAAAAAACTTCACAAGCATCCAGCACAAATTCCCCGCCTTCAGCCTCATCGTACCTCGATATCTTCATCGTCCAAACACATAAAAACAATACAAACTATTTACACTTTCGCACAAAAGTGTTTGCTTTTAGCGAAATAAGTATATTTTTGGCATTTTGGATTATTTGCATTTTTGAAATAGCTTGTCACCCTCTATGTTAGCTACATATAGCAACATGACTAAAGTTTTACTATATATCCAGTGTGTTTGAACCAGTTTGCAATATCGCAAGGAGTAATAGCACCTAACGCCGTCTTTAGAGCCATCTGCAACTCCTCAAAACTCCTAGCCTTCAACTTCCTAAGAGCTGACTTCACCTTAGACCACACAAACTCAATAGGATTCAAATCCGGCGAATAAGCAGGCAAAAACCAAACATATGCACCCTTCTCATCGACAGGATCAAGCACACCATCCACCTTATGCGACGACAAATTATCCAAAAACACCACATCACCCACACTCAAAGTAGGAGCTAAAACATACTTTACATACAAACCGAAAATATCGCCATTTAAAGTCCCTTTAAACGTTATAGGTGCATTTACACCTGAGAGGCGCACAGTAGCAAGTATGGAGGTACGCTCAAAGCGTGCATCAGGAACACAATCCTCCACTCGAGCGTGCTTTTCACCCCAACCACAAAGTCGAGTCATGGCACAGTTAATGCTAGTTTCATCAAGAAAAAAAGTTTATCGACCTCTAGGGTTTTTTGTAGTTCACGCCAGTCAACTCGTTTTTTGATGATGTCGGCTCGTTTTTGGCCATTAGCATGGAGCATCTTTCTTTATAGGTCAAACCCGCCTTTTTTAGACGCTTTGACAGTGTGGATTCGCTAACTTGGAGGTTGAATTCGTCAATTAAGCCGTTTATGGTTATGTCGGGTTGCTGTTCTATTTTGGTGAGGATTTTTTCCA
>WRGM01000077.1 GCA_009787175.1 Candidatus Bathycorpusculum fermentans
TAATGTCTGTATTCAAAGTAAACACGCAACTACACAGTATGATACATCCAACACTAATTAGCTTAGCAAAAATTGTGGGTCAAGTTAAGGTAAGGGGTGAGTAGTTCATTTACGAAGGTTGTTACGTGTTGTTAAAAACTTCAAGTATGTTTGATCGGGTGATACAATGACACTTGACAAACTGTTCAAAAATAGTCTCAGGGGTGGCTTCCTCAGGAATCTGGCGTGTCTTGTTCTTCAATTTTGTCTACTTTTCGTTGGAAACGTCCTATTCGGCTAATTGCTACAATGTTGGTAATTGTTTTAGTGTTCTCTATTGTTTTTACTCTTTTCTTTTGGAGTAATTATGGTGTGTTCCTAGGTAGTGCTAGCTTCTCGAATGGTCCTGCGTCTTTTGGTTTTTCTAAAGCTTCCAATATGACCACACCAAAAATGGGTGATGTATTTGAAATAAGCGTTAATGTAACCTGGCGTTGTTATGGTTCTTCACAGGTTGAGCAAATAGTGGCATTAGTAGATCCATATCCGGAAGACAATTGTCGACTTATTGGTGGAAATAATGTTATTCAATGCAGTGGTTATGATGAAAAGGCAAAAATTACGTACTTGCTAGAAGTTATTGATGACAATCCCGAAACTTTTATGTTGTCCAACCCTTTTACTGCCACCTATGTAGATGGTACTGAAGTACATAGACCTAGACCACCATGACATGTTAATTGCATCATGTAAACTACTCTATCCAGTACACTGGAACTACTCATTTGTTTAGACTAGTCTAAACATTGTGTGTTTTGAGTGCATACGAAAATTGCTATTAATTTCCTCTAGTCCTCACTATTTTTGTGTGTACTAAAAATATGGTTTGTGTTATTGCTCAGTATTATTCTACGTAGTTTTTCAGTTCTGGGATGAGTTTTGAGAAAATTTGATGTGCAAGTTCAGCTGGGTGAATTTTGTCTTTGTCTTTGATTTCTATGTTTCTTTCTTTGGTGATGTCGGTTAGGTATTGTCGTGTTTGGTTTAGGAATGTGGTGTCGGTGATTTCTTCTGGGTTGTTGTGCCAGTACCATATTTTTATGCCGTGGTTGGTGTTGTAGGTTAGTATTGCTTTGTGTTTTAGTGCTGGGTGGTAGGCTAGGAGTATGCCGTCTTTTGGGTAGAGTTTTGTGATTTGTAGGTCGTTTGCTTGTGCTATGTCTAGTAGTGTGGTTGTTAGTTTGGTTTCGGCTGATAGTTTGGTTTGGTTGATGAATTGTCTTGTGGTGTTTAGTTTTTTGGCTATTGTGGTGATGGTTAGGCCTTTGTTTAGTAGGGACCATACGATTTTTTGTTTTTGGGTTAATGGTGAGGATAGTGTGTAGGCTGTCAAAGTTAACACTTATGTAAATAAAATATTATTTATATGTATTTAAATTTTAACTTTTCAAATTAATCAACATACATTAACTAACGCTTGAGCGCTTAAGAGTTGCTCTATCCTATAGAATTAGGACACATCCTGCTATATAACCGATAAGATTAGTCAACATAGTAGAATAGCTGATGTATTTACTTAGAATGGTGTTGTATGGGTAATTATTGAATTATCGTGGTTAGGTTTTTTTATCTGAACTTTATATATAAAAAAATATTGTTAGCCAAATGTTTTCTATGGTGTGATGCTGATGGTTGAGAATGTAAAAGAGCTCTTAAAGCTTCATGAGGGAATTACCCGGCAGGTTTACTTAGATAATGAAAACTCTAGTATCGTCCCAAAAGAAGTTGTAGATGCAATGCTTCCGTACTTTAACATGGTTGCCTATGGTAATCCGACTCTTACTCATAAGCCTGGTTGGGAAGCCTTTGAGGTAATTATGAGTTGTTTTCAAAAAATCAGCCAATTCATGGGTGCAAAGGTTCTTGAAGAAATTTCTTTCACTCCAGGTGAGTCTGAGGCTAATAATCTTGCTATAATGAGTTCTTGTTTTGCTCAAAGAGAGCGGGGTAAAAAAATAGTTATTTCTGAGATAGAGCCAATTAATGTGTTGCATGTTGCAGAGATGATGCAAAAATTCGGCTTTACTGTAACAAAAGTTCCCGTTAACTCTGAGGGCTTTTTGAACATGGAAAAATTGCATGAAGCGATAGATAAAGATACCATACTTGTAAGCATTGCAGCGGTAAATAACGAGTTAGGTACTATTCAAAATATTAAAGAGGCAGTTCAAATTGCCAAAGACAAAAATCCGCAATTGCTTTTTCATACAGATGCAACTGATGCCTATGGCAGAGTGCCCTTTAATGTAGAGGACCTATATGTTGACTTAGCAACAGTTAGTAGTTATAAAATTCAAGGTCCAAGAGGTATAGGTGCTCTATATTTGCGTGAGGGTGTTAATCTTGATCGCATAATTGAGGGGCAGGTTGGTACACAAAAACTTTGGCCTGGCGTAGAGAATACTCCATTAATTGTTGGTTTCACAAAAGCGTCTGAGTTGGCATTTGAAGATTTTAAGGGTAATACCGAAAAAATGGGTCGTCTGCGAGATAAACTAGTTGATGGGCTATTCTCTGAATTGCCTGATCTGCGTTTTAATGGTCCAAGGGGTGAGAAGCGTTCTCCTGATAATGCTAACATTAGCTTTTTACGTGCTGAGGGGGAGGCGTTGACAATTGAGTTAAGCCTTAAAGGCGTTTATCTTTCAAGTGGCAGCGCCTGTAGTCGGAGGCTTCTTCAGCCTAGTCATGTTCTTGTTGCTATTGGTCGTAGGTTTGAGGAGGCTCATGGTAGTGTTCTTATGAAGACAACGCGTTATCTTACAGAAGAAGATATAGCATACGTTTTGGAAGTATTTCCTGAGGCTGTTAATCGTATTAGACGGATAGTTGGCTCAACAGGAGTTGCGTAAAATGTCTCGTATACCCTTACCATATAATTCAAAAGTTATGGATTTATTCCGTAATCCTAAAAATCTTGGAAAAATTGAAGATGCCACAGTTATAGCTGTCGCTGGCAATCCTGCATGTGGCGATATGATAACTTTTTATTTAAAAATCAATGAGCAAACGCTTGTCATTGAAAAAGCACAATTCGAAAGTTACGGCTGCGCTGCTAATATTGCAACTTCAAGTATAGTTACTGAAATGATCAAAGGCTTAACACTCAAAGAGGTTTGGACGGATATTACCTGGGAAAAAGTAACTCAAGAAATCGGCGGTTTGCCAGGTGTTAAAATCCACTGCGGCGTTCTCGCCGTTGGCGCATTGAAACGTGCAATTAGAAAATATTTCAACGACCACGGCAACGCGCCGGCATGGATGCCTAAAGAGAACACTTTTGAGGAAAAGCAAGCTTTGGAAGAAGAAGAATTAGCTGAAACAATGTCTAAACGGTTAAAGCCGGAGGAAGAAAAATCACCGCCCTAGATTTACTTCAAATCCGCAATGACTTTCCAATTTTAAAACGACAAATAAACAATAACCCCCTTATCTACTTCGATAATGCCGCAACCTCACAAAAACCACGACAAGTTATACAGACCATGGTTGATTATTACGAAAACAATAATGCCAATGTGCATCGTGGTATGCACTCTCTCTCATTAGAAGCTACAGAGATGTATGAGAAGAGCCGTAAGTGTGTAGCAAATTTTATCAACGCTAAAGCCTCTGAAATAATTTTCACCC
Organism: Candidatus Bathycorpusculum fermentans; assembly: GCA_009787175.1. Lineage (GTDB taxonomy): Archaea > Thermoproteota > Bathyarchaeia > Bathyarchaeales > Bathycorpusculaceae > Bathycorpusculum > Bathycorpusculum fermentans. The sequence continues at coordinate 3,670 of WRGM01000077.1, forward strand.
GAGGAACTACAGAGGCCATTAACCTTATCGCCTATTCTTGGGGACTATACAACCTTAGAGAAGATGATGAAGTTCTCATTTCTCTAATGGAGCACCATAGTAACATAATTCCTTGGGAAATAACTGCAAAACGCTACGGTTTTAAAATTAAATATGCAAACATTACCTCTGACGGCGTTTTAGATGTCAAAGATTTTGAAAACAAAATAACCCCTAAAACCAAAATCGTCTGCCTAAGCCACGTTTCAAATGTTACAGGTGCCGTTAATGATATAAAATATTTATCAAAAACTGTTCACGACCACGGCGCAGTACTTCTCCTAGACGGTGCCCAATCTGTTCCACATATGCCCGTAGATGTTCAAGATCTTAACGTAGACTTTTTAGCTTTTTCAGGACATAAAATGCTGGGACCCACAGGCATAGGCGCTTTATACGCAAAAAAATCGTTACTACAAAAAATGGCTCCATATCAAGGTGGTGGTGAGATGATAAAAGACGTATCCTTTGACTCTAAAAGTCAGCAGTGTAGTATTAACTGGAATGAGCCTCCTTGGAAATTTGAAGCAGGAACCCCTAACATTAGCGGCGTAATTGGGCTATCAGCAGCTATAAAATATCTCAAACAAATTGGTATGGACCACATTTTAGCTCATGAACAAGCTCTTACAAAGTATGCTGTAGAAAAAATGAAAAGTTTAGACAAAATCTCTATCTATGGACCAACAGATTCACGTAAATGCGGCATTATCCCCTTTAACATAACTGGCTTATCTTCACATGATGTTGCTCTCCTCTGTGACAGCTACGGGATAGCCATACGAAGCGGATACCACTGCGCTCAACCGTTACATCAAATATTACAGCTACAATCCAGCGCCCGAGCAAGCTTTTACCTCTACAACACCATTGAAGAAATAGACCGATTCATAGATGTATTAAAGGAGATAATACAGACACTATGATGACAACAGCATCTGACTATATCGCAAGAATTGAAGGCACATGCGGAGCAGAAAGTGACATAATAGTTGTATTAAAATTCGACAAAAAAGACCAAGCCCTTGAAAAAATCTTTAAAAAAGCAATATTAAAAAACAAAATCGCCGGCATGATATACGATTTAAGATTCGAAGAATACTCTTTCCGTGTCTACGCCAGCGGAAAAATCATCTTTAGAGGTATACAAAGCAAACAAACCTTAAACAAAATCCTAGACGCCCTCCTCCTCGAGAGCATTGCAAAAAAGGATTAAAAACGGTTTTTAACACTTTATACATATGTGACAGTTATGAAACACCCAAAATGTGAAAGCCAGCAGTGTGTACAGACAGGATTTAACCATAATCCGTAATTCTCTAAAACAAGGATGTAATCAATTAACTAACAAGGAGAAAAGCTCATTTACATTTGAGCTAATGTATATCTCGTTATCTTCAAAATTGAAAGAAAGAAAAGTAAGCTTATCTGGGTGTTTCTTTTCAGGGAACCAAGAGAAACCCGTCCCTCTGGAGATCAAGCTTGAACTTTGAAATATGACTTTTTAAATATGGGTAGATATTTCAAGCCTTTTTGTTCAATAATTTCTCGCGCGCCTGCTTCTCGGTCAACAAGTGTAATCACTGTTACTATCTCACAATTAAGTTCCAAGACTTCCTCCACGGCTTTAAGTACTGAAGTGCCTTTAGTTGTTACATCGTCCACCACAACGACCCGCGAGTTTGGTTTCAGTCCTCCTTCAAGCTTGTTCATAGTACCGTGATCTTTGCGTTTTTCTCTAACCCAAAACGCTGAAATCGATGAATCTTTTAGATAACTTAACTGAGAAACTGCAGTACATATCGGGATGGCCCCTGTTTGAATCCCGCCAATTGCATCTAACTGATAGTCTTTTACCATTTCAAAGAATATTTCTGCAACTAGAGAGATACCTTCCGAGTTTTGAGTTACGAGTTTACAATTGAAGAAGACCCAACTTTTATCCCCTGAAGCGAGCACAAACGTTTCATCTTTTAGAAGTGATCGAACCAAGAAAGCTTTCTCTTCCATCAATTCTTTTAATCGTCTCTTTTGATTTTCGAGAGTGTTCACGTATAGATATATGAGTGGTTTTTTGTGATTTTATTTGGTTTTAACGGTTCTTTTTAATGGTTAAGTCACGTATTTC
>WRGM01000078.1 GCA_009787175.1 Candidatus Bathycorpusculum fermentans
ATCCAAACTACCCAACAACATGACCTAAACACTCTTTACGTAAAATAAACACACCAAACTATTTATAAATACCGAGGAGGTCTATTATAGATGTTGTTAAATTATCCGTTTTTGTTAGTGTTTGAATGTCTACACCGTTGTCAAGCATATTTCCTCCTGGCTCATCAAGGAAGTATATTCCAATAAACTGCTCTCCCCATCTCGCTTTGGCTTCAAGAGTTATATTCTTTATCAAATATCCACTTATGCTTCTTGTGTTGCCAAAAATTGCATAGTTTAGATTTGCGGCACATGCATAATCGCCTATCTCGTTTATAGCTGCTGTGTCATTTGCTAGTGATCCTGATTGTAGAGTGAAGAGGTTTGTGTAGTTTTTTACTTTGTCTATGAGTTCTTTTGCTTCTTGGACGGAGCTGCCACAGTAGGTAACTCCAACGTAGAATGGTTTCTGTGACTGTTCTTCTTCTTGTTTGGTTTGTTCTTCTTTTTGCTTGTTAAGTATTATGTAGCTTGTGGCTGCTATTGTGCTGATTATTAGTATTGCTATTATAATTGTTACGAGTAGTTTTAGTTGTTTCACTAGGCACACCTTTATGTGCTTACATTTCTGTGGGGGGGGGGATTAATAGTTTTTCCCAAATCTTACTTTCTTGTGAGAAAATGAATATTTCCTGTTTTAGCCTAAACGGGGTTGTGTTTAGTATTTTTTGCCTTGTGTTAATTTTTCAAGTATAACTTTTACGTCTGCGTCGTTGTCGGCTAAAATGTTTACCCATAGTTCAAATTCTGTTTTTGATATTTCTTTTTGTAAATTGCCCTGTATGTCTGCAGAGAAGTATTTGGCTCCATTTTCGGGGGAAGATAATAGTTTTACATAAAATACGCGGTCGCCATCTAGTATAATTTTTGAGGAATAGCCTTCCTTTTCAGCTGTGACATAATCAATTTCATACGTCATAATAACGCCTTTAAAAACAGTTTCTTTAAATTTACTTAAACCTTGCTCTAAGTTAATAAATAAATTATTACTGCTCTTATTTGCTGTTTGTATTTTTGATATGTCTGCAGAAGTACATGTTAGTTAACATCATCTAGGGTAGTTCTATTTTTTTATTGTCTTTTTTTACTTTTTTAAGTATGATAAGATATATCGATGCAATAATGATTATTATTGATGTAATAAGTGTTGTAACTTCAAAAATGGGAAATGTTGCTATAGTAAATGTAACTTCTTTTGATGAGCCTTCGTTTCCAAGCTCGTCTATGGCGTGAACTATGATTGAATGATTTCCTTTAGATAGTGCAGGTAACGTGGCGTTGCCTGTAATTGGTATTTCAATTTGACCATCTAGATTGTAGGCTAAATATGAAACGGGTTTGTTAACTACAAAAGTTAAGACGATATCTGCCGTGTTATATGTCTGCTCAAGAGGTATTAATATGGTAATTATTGGTGCTGCATTATCAATAGTAAAATGTACCGGTTGAGAGGCTCCCATGTTGCCTAAAGTGTCGTTGGCAAAAATTACTATAACATGCGGGCCATCCGCTATATCTGTAACTTCCATAAACCCTGTTAACGTTCTATTAGTACTGTTATCTAAAGAAAAGCCTGCCCAAGATACCGCTTTGTTAACTTCATATTCAATCTGTAAACTTTTATATGCACTACTATTTTCTGGACTTAAAACCGTTATAGTCGGCGGAATTTTTCCATATCCATATGGTTTAAACTCTTCATTAAGATTTAACCCATTTGCCCCATTAAAGCCTCCTATGGTATAAATAACGTCATTTACAACAGCTAAACCAAAATAGGCTCTAGCGGACGACATTTTTGCGCCCTCACTCCAAGAATCCTCCTCAACGTTATAAATCCGCGTTTTATCACTAAATGTGCCCGTAGAATAGCCGCCGATATAGTAAATCCTCGCCGGTGCCATAACTCCTGAGGTTGCAACTGCTGAGCCATAGCTATCTGGTGCATTTAAGGAGCTGCCATTTATCCATACACCTGTTTTTGTGTCATAAATCTGCAAGGTGTCAACTGATGAGTCAACTCCAGAAACAGATTGTCTTGTACCACCTATAATATAAATTTTTAAATCTACAACTGTAGAGGCATATCCTTGAACTGACATAGGTATAGACGTGTTTGTGGACCAAGTATCCGATTTGATATCATATACCTGATTAACATTTGTTTGACCCAGATTACGTGCACCGCTTGAATACGTTTTACCTCCAATAAGATAAATTTTATCATCAACAACATTTGCCGACAAATCCGCTCTTGGTGTAGGCATAGAGGTTATAGTTTTCCATGTATCACTAATAGTGTCATAAACTTCCATATTACCTGTAAAACTTTCCCCAACAGAGCCTCCAATAACATAAATTTTACTCTCATGAACTGCAATTGCAAATCCTGCCCGAGCAGTCGGCATAGCCGTTTTCGTACTCCACCTATTTGCTATGGGGTCATACATTTCATTTACCGAAAGTTCTCCATTATCACTTAAACCGCCTATTGCATAAATTTTACCTGACACAACAGCTAAACCTAAACCATAACGGCTTGTAGGCATATTAGCCAATTTAGTCCATGAATTTGCTGCGTCTGCATCTGCAACTTGTAAAACATAAAAAGACGGTATAACTGTCAAAACTATAAAAGCACCAAGCAGCAACGCAAGGGCCTGTAAATGTTTACTCATACTCTAACCCCAATGTTCTGTTAATAACTATATAGTGTTATCTTCTTTATATTAGTTAAAGTAGCTGAAAAAATTTACTATAAAAAATTTGAGATTAATGAAAAAGTGTTGTTTTACATTTTTTAGCTTGTGTCCTCTGGTTTTTTCTTCGAGTTTTTCTTAAACATTAGCTTAGCTGTGAGGATTTTTTCCGTTGAGAACAGTTTTGATGCAACGTACATTATGACAACGGTAAATATTGAAACATATAAAATGCCTAAGGCAACAGTGGTATAGTCTCCCATTACTACAGCTTTAGAGGCAATTATTGGGTGACTGTATGGAATAGCATATAGTACCGTCTTAATTGCTGCTGGTAAGCTGTTAATGTCAAGATACATTAATGCCATTGAAGGGATGAAAATTAGCGGGTAAATGTTACCTACTAAGGCTTGTGCGCCACGGACATTTTCTGAAAACGTAGATAAAACAACTGCTAATGCTAAAGCAGATAGTAAGGTAACAAATAGGGATATGCCTAGCATTATGTAGCCAAAAGTTGACGGTACTAAGCCTAAGGTTACTAAGTCTACATTTACTGCGCTGGGTATGCCCATAGAAATTGAGCCAATCATGTATGAGTAACCTATAAGAACAGTTATCGTTGCAATTCCTGATATAATTACAGTACTTGCAACTTTACCCATTAAAATTGCAAACCTATCAACGGGAACAGTTAACAGTGTCTCCAAAGTCTTCTCTTCCTTCTCCATAGCTACACTAGTAGCAGCTATTTGCATAGCATATGTAATCATTATCATAACCGTTACAGGCAAGGCAAGCGATTGCGACATCATTAATGTAGATAACGTAGCAGGATCTACACCCTCTTGTACCTGATCTTTAATAATAGTCGTCTGCGTCGCAAAAACCGCGTCAGGAGCTATAGCCCTATTAAACGCATTCACATAAACCGTTAAAACAGAGCTCCCTAAATCACTAAAAATACCTCCATTCTGAAAAACACCATAAATATTAACACATGCCACAATGTCATATTCACCCTTAACATGCCGCGTCATGTTCTGGCTAAAACCAGCAGGAATTTCTATAAACTGCGAACTATTATACTCCGCAAGCAACTTTTGGTCAATTACCTGCTGAGCAGATATACCATTCAACGTTTGAACATTCATAGATGAATTAAGATAAGTAATAAAAGTCTGACTCCACTCTTCATTATCATTATTAACAACAAGAACAGATGCACCCTGCGTTTGACTCTCTACACTATCAAACGCATAACCCATAACAAAACCCATAACTGGAAATATTACAAGAGGAACTATTATCATACCAACAAGAATTTTCGGATCACGTATGAGCTCTTTTAACTCTTTTAAAAGTATAGTCGTAAACCCTTTAAGCATAACCTACCACCTTAGCAAAGACCTCTTCCAAATTTTCACTCTCAAACTTAGCCTTAAGATCCCTAGGCTTACCCTCAATCGCAATTTTACCCTTATTTACAAACGAAACACGATCACAGAGATACTCTACCTCAAGCATATTATGACTACTCAAAATCACCGTTATACCATAATCCTTAACATACCGCTTAATAATCTCCCTAACACGATACGCATTTAAAACATCAAGACCACTCGCAGGCTCATCAAGAACAGCAAGCCTAGGATGAGTCATTAAAGCACGCGCAATTAGCAAACGACGCTTCATACCCTTACTATACGTCTTAGCCTTATCCCCAAGACGACTACCCAAACCACTAAGCTCAGCCGCCTCATTTACCATATCCTTAACATCACGGTCCTCCTTAGGATTACACCTAGCCATAAAATTAAGATACTCATAACCAGTCAAATTAGGATAAGCACCCGACTCTTCAGGCAAATAACTTAGAATCTTCCTAACCTCAGCCGCCCTGGAAACAACATCCAACCCAAAAATATCCAACTTACCAGACGAAGGCAAAATAAGCGTACAAATCATACGTAAAGTCGTAGTCTTACCCGCACCATTCGGACCAATTAAACCATAAATCTCCCCAGAATTAACAGTAAAACCCAAACCATCCAAAGCCCTAACATTACCAAACTGCTTAACCAACGCCTCAGCATCAACAGCAAGAACCAAACACAAACACCTAACAAAAAAACTACTATGGCACAATATAAACTAATCTACACTTAAAATGTCGGTCATGCCTCAAAATAGTTTAGTTTCAAATTCTGGTACGTTTATGAGCAAACTAAAGAGAGTTGTGTGCATATCCCAAGATTTAGAATAACAAATTGTCTTACGAGCCAACCGTTTAAGCCGGGTGCGAAAAGTCAAATGTTTACGCTCAATACGTTGCGTATTACGTTTACCCGTACGTAAAATATTGCTTGGTATAGCATCATGATAGGCAAAATTATCATCCGAGAACACCATTTCTATTTCAACATTTAACTTTGAAAGCAAAGTCAAGAGCTTTTGCAATATCTCATACTCTCTTGCACCAAAGACATATGCGATAATTTCGCCCGTATCCTGATTTATAGCGTGCCACAGCCAGCAAGGTGTTCTCTTGCACGTGACTCTGCTCCACATTTCATCCATTTCAAGACGAGTTTTAAGGGGCACAGTGAGGTTTTTGTATTTTGGATTAAGTTAGTTTGGACTTTTTCTGTTTTTTTAAAACTGACATGACAGTGTTTTGACTAACGCCCAGTACGCGTGAAATATCGCGTATGCCGCTGCCGTTTAGAGACATTTTTATTATCATCTGTTTTGTTTGGGGTGTGGCTCCACTGTTTTTGTATGTGGTTTGGAAGGTTTTTCCACATGAGTTACATTTGCATCGCGGAGCCCCATTTAGCTGCTTACCCATTTTTACCACAGCTTCACTCCTACAATGTATACATCTTACCGATACTTTTACCACAACTAATCATCAGTAAAATAACAAGGACATTTCACTTATAAACTAGTTTGAGTCATGACCCATATTTCCCCACAACACTCTATACCTCTACTTACTTTAACACAACAGAAAATTAAAAATATTTAATTACCGAACAGGTGGCTTTGGGACAATATTATTTGTGTCAGGTTTTTCTTGCGTTTATGTTCTCTAAGTAGTTTAGGTAGCATAGGCGTTTGATGTTTAGG
>WRGM01000079.1 GCA_009787175.1 Candidatus Bathycorpusculum fermentans
AAGAGCTGTTTATCTGAAAAAGTAGTAAAAATGATGTGTGTACACGGAAAACAACACTACAAACGCCAAGTTTTATGCTTAATTTTGGGGTCAACAGTACATATTCATTACAATAACATTATTTAGTTAATACCCTCAAAAAAAGACAACAAAATCAAAACAAAACTGACCCTGGGTAGACTACACAAAAACCTGTTAAATTTGCCAAAACCATAACAATATGCATACAAAAATAGACATAAATTATATTCAATGTTTAAACCATATCCAAAGCGCTGATATTTTATGCTGAAGGTTCTATTATCAACATGAGCCGATGATAGAAGAACTATAATCATAAAGAATTTTTATGGAAACAAACGGATAAACGATTTATGTCTTTATGAAATCTAACGCAAATTTGTTAGCATTATTTTCTGTTCCTCTATGAATTTTATCCACATTTCTACATCTTAAATGATGGTAAAACTCGTGCAAAATAACAAACGGATTACATAAAAAATCACTATTTAAAACACTAATCGTTTCCGTTTTTGAAGTATAACAACCATAAGCAGTTGTCTTATGACCTTTAGGCAAACCCACTTTAAGCTTTGGCGTATTTACATTGTACTGCTTTGAAAGAAGCTCTAAAGCCTCCTCAGCTTTACCATTAATAATAAGTAGCACTACAATAGTTTTAAAATCGCTCATTTTCCTAACCCATATATAACAGCCTCATAAAGATTATGTTCCTACAGGATTTTTTGGAAAACTTTGGACTGTTGGAAAGTGTTTTTAGCTAATTTTAAATGTGTAAAAATTATGTTGTATACATGTTTTTGCAAAATTTTGCTATGAAAAAGTATCAAAGTCGATTTTTATAGTTATCTTTATAAAACAGCTATTCATATATTTGAATATGGAGAAATTAAAGAGTTGAAACAAAATAAAAATATATTATCCATAGTGGCAATACTAATGATAATGACTTTTGCGGTATCTATGATAGCAAGTGCAGGCGTTACTGTCGCGCAAGAAACTGAAAAGTCAACGTTTCCTTTTGTTGACGTAATTCCAAGAACAGTCGGTGTTGGACAAAAAGCACTAATTAACTTCGGCTTGCTAAACTACTTACAAGCAGACGGTGATGGCTGGAACGTAACAGCGGAAATTAAACACCCTGATGGACATGTTGAAACTATTAAAGGAATGACATGGTCCACTGGTACAGTTGGTCAATACTTTGTACCTGCTGAAGTAGGTGAATACCAGATACAATGTATTTATCCAGGCGAGTACTATAATGCAACTTCAGCTGCATATCGAGGTTACTATGCAGCAAGTAAAAGCGACGTTGTTATACTAACTGTGCAACAAGAACGGGTACCTGAACATCCAGGTTATGGCTCTGCGCCAGGTAATTACTGGACTAGACCAGTTGATTCACAACTTCGTGAATGGTGGTCTATTATGGGCAGCTGGGTAGCTAGACCAAGCAACGCGTTTGCACCATATAATGCTGCACCTGAAAGTGCGCACATTCTATGGACTATGCCAATAGGCGATACCTTTGGTGGGCTGTCTGGTGGTGATAACTGGCAAATTGCTTATCAAAATGGCGATGCTTATGAGGGCAAATTCAGTGGCTCTATAATAATTAGTGGTGTTTTGTACTATAACCGATATATTAGTGGCTCACCAACACAAGAAATTGTTGCAGTTGACTTACATACAGGTAAAATACTATGGGAAAAATCTTATGCCTTTGGCGGTAGCAGAATTAGCAGAGGACAAATACTTACATGGGATTGCCTGAATAATCGTGGTGTTTTCTCATACATCTGGCTAGCTAGTGGTACTAACATGTATGCACTTGATCCACCAAATGGTAATCTTAGATACAACATGACAAATGTTCCATCTGGGACAATCTATATTGGTCCAAATGGTGAAATGCTAAAGTATACTCTTACAAATCGTGGCAATGCTACAAATCCAGATTACCGTTTGATACAATGGAACTCTAGCTATGTAGTAAATCAAGGTAAAACGGGTATGCAAGAAAGCTGGGGTAGCCAAGTTAATGGCGTTTCTTATAATGCAACAGAACGTGGTTATGATCTTAACGTTTCAGTACGCGTAAGTGAAACCTTTACAGGAAACATATTAACTGTGTTCCCCTGTGATCGTGTTATCGTAGGTAGTGCTACTAATACTACTGTGACCCTTTCAGCAATTAGCCTTGAGCCAGGAAAAGAAGGTCAAGTACTGTTCCAAAATACCCGATCGCAACAATCACAAGACTGGACAGACACGTTTTCAACTGGTAGTAGCAGTATGCAATCAGGTTGGATGACATATAGCCAAGATAGCTATGTTGCTATTTACTGGATAAAAGAACTTAGAATCCACTACGCCTTCAGCTTAAAAGACGGTAGCTTCCTATGGTCAACAGTACCACAAAGCTATGCCGATGCATGGACTGACTCACCTACCTCAGAAAAACTTGTGGCATATGATAAACTCTTTGCAGCAAGCGTTGGTGGCATTGTCTACTGCTATGATATTGCAACTGGAAAAGAAATCTGGCACTATGAAGCAAGAGATCCATACACAGAATCCTATATCACACCAAACTGGTGGCTAATACCCGTATTTATCTCAGACGGCAAAATCTACCTAGGACACATGGAACACTCTGCTATGGAACCTAAACCAATGGGCGCACCATTTATTGCACTTGACATAAATACAGGTGACCTTGTTTGGCAAATTGAAGGAGCATTCCGTCAAACCAGATGGGGTGGACGCGCAATCATCGGTGACAGCATTATTACTACAATGGATACATATGATAACCGTATTTACGCAATCGGCAAAGGCCCAAGCGCAATGACAGTTACCGCGCCGGATGTTGCAGTTACCGTAAAAACACCAGTGCTAATCAGAGGAACTATCATGGATGTTTCACCAGGTACAGAAAGCGATGCATTAAAATTGCAATTCCCTAATGGCGTTCCAGCAGTATCTGATGCAGACATGAGCGCCTGGATGCTTCACGTATACAAGCAGTTCCCAGAACCACATGCAAACGGTGTTCCAATTAGAATTGACGCTATTGACCCCAATGGTAACTATGTAACTTTAGGTGAAACTGTAAGTGATGCAAACGGCAGATTTAGCTTAAACTTTACACCTGACAAAGAAGGACAATACAATATCTATGCACTCTTTGACGGCTCATCTTCATACTATCCAGCAGATGCACAAACTGAGCTAGTAGTAATGTCAGGTACTAGTGGTACCGGCACTAACTATGCATTATACGCTTTCATCGTGGGCATTGTAATTGTTATTGCAATTGTCCTCTTTGGTCTACTGCTGTTGCTCAAAAAGAAATAAGTGCTAAACAAACCTCCTTTCTTTCTTTTTTTGTTCAATATATTTGACGAGTTTTATAATTAATGGGTTCTTGTGTATTAGAGAGCCTATTAGTGTGTTAGTCTGCTTTATTATGTAATTAGTGTTAAATCTGTTAAACGGTTTAACGTATATAAGATGCTGTTTTTATTAAAAATTTATTGAACTGTATGTATCAAATTCATGTTTTGTAGGTAACTTTATAACTTTGAATATTTGCATGTTTGGTTCTATGGAGGAAATTAGAAATAAAAAATATTAAATATAAAAAAGCAATATCTACAGCAACAGCAATACTATTAATGCTCTCTTTTGTTGTCTCTATATTTGCAGCAACAGGCATTACAAACGCGCAATCTACAGCTAGTGTGGCTACTTGGTCATTTGTCGATGCTATTCCGACAACTGCAGGTGTTGGTCAGCCGGTATTAATCAATTGGGGTTTATTGAATTATTTAAACACTTACAATGACGGCTGGAACGTAACCTTACAGATAACTTATCCTAACAATGTCGTTGAAAAACATGATGGAAAAACTTGGTCTACTGGAACAGTCGGTAAATACTTTGAATTTAAAGAACCAGGTGAATATCAATTACAATGCATTTACAAAGGTGAAATGTACAATAACAGAGAATACTTGGCAAGTCAAAGTGACATTTTAACAATACAAATTCTTGAAAACTATTGGAAAGATGACTATCCAGCGCATTCACCACCAGATGAATATTGGACAAGACCTATAGACTCTCAACAACGCGAATGGTGGAGTATAGCAGGCAGCTGGGTAACTACGCCAGCAAACTTTTACGCACCCTACAATGACGCACCAGAAAGTGCACACATCTTATGGCGCAAGCCAATTGGCGATACATTAGGTGGTTTATCAGGCGGTGACACCGGCGATATTGGCTATCAACACGGCGATGCGTATGAAGGCAAATTCACAAGCTCAGTTATCATAGCAGGTATACTATACTATAACAGATATGTCAGCAACGCACCAAGACAGACAGTTGTAGCAGTTGACTTACATACAGGTAAAACACTTTGGGAAAAAGACTTCAACTTCGGCTCAGCAGCAGCTAACAGAGTTTCACGAGGACAAATATTTAACTTTATAACAGAAAACAACCGCGGCACATGGGCTTACCTCTGGTTTGTCAGCGGCACTAACATGTACGCAGTAGATCCACAAACAGGCGATCTAAAATACAACATGACCGATGTACCATCCGGAACAATATATGTTGGTCCAAACGGTGAAATGCTAAAATACCAACTTGTAAACTATGGCACAACAGAAGAACCTAATTATCACTTATTACAATGGAACTCTACATACGTTGTTAACAGACTTGCAACTGCCGGCACATCAGACGCCTGGGGCAGCCAAATTCAAGGAAAAACATTTAACGCATCACTTGGATACAACATTAACATATCAATACCACAAATAACCACTAGCGTAGGCAGCGTAATTACCGCCTTCCCAGAAGACCGCGTAGTATTCGCACCCACAGCCTCAGCAACTGATGGACTATTTCTTACAGCAATTAGCATAAAACCAAAAAACGTGGGACAAGTACTTTTCTACAGAGAACAATACAAAGCACCAGTCATATGGGCAGACCTTACTATGACCACACAGTCAAGATGGGCAGCCTTCAGCAACAATCCCTATGTAGCTATTTTCTGGACTAAAGAAAACAGAGTAAACTATGCATTTAGCTTAGAAACAGGCCAATTCCTATACGAAACAGAACCACACGGCTATGCAGACGCATGGACTAATGCTGGACTACAAGGCGCTATTGTAAATGGCAAATTATATGAAGCAAGCCTTAGCGGTGTTGTATACTGCTACGATGCTAAAACCGGTAAAGAACTTTGGACATATGAAGCAACAGACATATACAATGAATCTTATTACAGTGAAAAATGGTGGCTGCAAATAGTTTTCATCTCAGATGGTAAAGTCTACCTTGGTCATATGGATCATTCTCCTATGGTACCTATAAACAGAGGTGCACCATTCTTTGCTCTTGATGCAGAAACCGGCGACCTTGTATGGGAGATAACGGGTGCATTCCGTCAAACATTATGGGGTGGACGTGCACTTATAGGCGATAGCATCATAGCGACCATGGACTTATACGACCAACAGATTTGTGCTATTGGCAAGGGTCCAAGTTCAATGACCCTTACTGCACCGGATGTTGCAGTTGCCGCAAACGCGCCTGTTCTAATTAGAGGAACTATCATGGATGTTTCCCCAGGCACAGAAAGCGATGCAGTAAAATTGCGTTTTCCTAAGGGTGTTCCAGCAGTTTCTGATGCATGCATGAGTGAATGGATGCTTTACGTCTATAAACAATTCTCAGAGCCACATGCAGTGGGTGTTCCAGTTAGAATTGACGCTATTGACCCAAATGGTAACTATGTAACTTTAGGTGAAACTGTAAGCGATGCAAATGGCAGGTTTAGCTTTAGCTTTACACCTGACAAGGAAGGACAATATGACATTTACGCATTCTTTGACGGCTCAAACTCATACTATA
>WRGM01000080.1 GCA_009787175.1 Candidatus Bathycorpusculum fermentans
AAGTGATAATCTGCGAGCCAAATAGAGAGCAGAAAGATATCTGCAAAAAACTAGATATTGTAGTGCCCAAAACCTTGGGAATTTAGGAACCCGCCATAAGCTATAGAAATTTTAACACACCAGACGAAGAACAAGCACTTACAACAGCGGAAACAATTAACTACTCAACCATTCTACCACCCTTGGACCATATGATCATTACTGAATTTATTAACACAGAAACCATAAAACATTATTAGACAAAATACACTCAACAACAAAAGCAAAACGCAACTCTAACCTACACAGCAAACGCTACATATCTCACCCAAATGAACGTCTTCAACAGTCCAGGTGGAAACATGACTCATAATGGGGAAATAATCCCCCGGCACAACAGCACAGTTGTCTTCTATGACATAGAAAATTCAGCAATTTTAACAACAGATAATCATATGGTCACAGGTAATCATGTTTTTTACAGGAACCAATCCGAATATCAGGTATTACAACCAGAGTTTGACCTGAATTTTTCTAACTGTTATCTTGTTGAAATGAAACTTGAATACACCGAATATCATATAGGATTTAGTGGGACAGCTGTCCCTAATGTTACAGAAATTCACCAAGTAGTTGTATTTAACCAGAATTTAGAGCCAGTACTAATTGGCATAAACCACACAACATTATGTACTGATTAGAAGTAAAAAAAAAGAAATACAGGGTTGCCAACAACAGATATTGGCGCTCTTTCATGAGAAAGACTGTTTAAATACAACCGTAAACATGAGCAATCGGGATATTAGATGCGTAAAAAGCTAATAATATTACTTGCAGTGTACATAATAGCGATTGTTACCATTTCATTGCTTGCATGGAACCCGTCAAAACCGTCCATGAGCTATAGAAATTTTAACACACCAGATGAAGAACGCGCACTTACAGTAGCTGAAACATTTGATTACCTAGCCATTGCACCGCCGCTTGGACGATATGGCCCTACTAAATTTGTTAATACAGAAACCATAAATTATTATCAAACAAGATACGACCAACAACTAAAACAGATAATATCACTAAAAAAAGTAGCTTTAACATACACGGCAAACGTTACATATCTTACACAATTACGTGTCTTCAACAGTCCAGGTGGAAACATGACTCATAATGGGGAAATAATCCCCTGGTATAACATCACAGTTGTATTCTACAATCCAGATAACTCTGCAATTTTGGCAACTGACAACCATATGGTCGGACACAAGCACATTTTTTACAGGAACCAATCTGAATATCAGGCATTACAACCAGAGTTTGACCTGAATTTCTCTGACTGCTATCTTGTAGAAATGAAGCTTGATTACACTGAAACACTCAGAGGGACACCACGCGGGGAATATACAGAAATTCGCCAAATAGTTGTGCTTAATCAGAATTTAGTACCTGTATTGATTGGCATAAACTATGCATTAGTATTTGCAGACTAAAGCTAAATAAAAAAAGAAATGTTTAGACTTTTGGCATATCTTTGAAGATCCAGCTCATATCTGGAGCATCGCGTTTTTCAGTGACACGTTCAGCTAGCGCGTGGCAAATTAGCGGTAAAGCGATTGTGGCATCGCAGTAGCAAACGGCGCGTGTACCTGACTGGTTGTTGATTTTTCCCCAACTTATAGCCTCTTCAAGTGTACATCCACTTAAACCGCCCCATTGTGGAGAGTCCGTTGTAATCTGAATCGCATATTTATGTGGGTAGTAATATTCTTGCAGGCTCTTGCGTAAGCCGCCTTGTCTGCCTTGTACACCTTTGTCTTCAGTCATTGGGCTAACTGATATGGCAATTAATTGTGTAATATCCTTTGGCACGCCGCCGCCGATGTAGATAACGCCGACATCTTTTGTTTTAGTGCCAATTTGTACGAATTGGTCAAATTCTTTAACACTGTCAATATGGACATTGTGACCTTGGTTTTTAGCTAAAAGAAAAGTTTCACCATATGCACTATCAACCATAGCGGGACTAAATATGGGTACATTATGCTTTGCGGCTATGGAGGTAATTGCAGGAATGTTTTTCGCATCAAGATATTTGCCTAATCCATGGAGAAATTCTGCTGAGGTATAGTAATAGTCCTCTTTACAGGTCATAACATAATCAGTTACAACTTCTTCCATTTTACGATAGTCAGTTTCTTTTCCATAAACATCATAATACCTGTTAACATCATCAGCTAAGAGCTGCTCATCATTTGCCATATGACTACCCTGCCAGTAACCAAAACCCATGGCGTCAACGATGTCCTCTGAAACATTTGCTCCTGTTGACACTAAAACGTCAATAAAACGATTCTCAATAAGCCAGTTGATAATTGTCCATTGACCTGCTGTGCTCATTGAACCGGCAAAACCTAAAACTATTACTGTATCTTTCTCTTTAATCATGTTTTCCCATACATCAACAGCTTCGCCTAATTTACGACCCTGATATGCAGTACGGCCCATTTCTTTTAGTAACTGTGAAATTGGTTTCTGTTTTGTAACTTTAATAGGTTCAAGCTTTTTTTGGAAATATGAATCATTACTCATAAACATGTACCAAAGGTTTACTTACTGCCTAATATTTGAAATTTATTATCAACAGGCAATAACTATAATGTACATTTTAACGCATAAATAACAGTCAACAGCAAAAATGACCAGAGTAAATTGGTGCGCCCTTCTTCAGAAGACAAATGGTCAGAGACACCTAAAAGGGGTAATAATGTGGGCCGATATGTTACATACGTTCGGGGGCGACTACGCCTATTAGTGCTAAAGTATTACGTAGCACTATTCGAGTGGCGTCAGTTAAAGCTAATCGTGCGTGGCTAAGTTCGGGAGTTTCAGCTTTGATTACAGATATGGCATTGTAGAATGTGTTGAATTTATCGGCGAGCATGTTTGCATAGTCGGCTATCATAAAGGGTTTTAGGTATTCTGCTGCTTCTATGAACATGTCTGGAAAACTGGCCAGCAGCATGGTTATTTCTTGTTCAAGTTTCTCAGTTAATAGATTGTAATCGGGAGCGGCTATAGGGTTTTCTGTGGCTTTTCGCAGGATACTACAGGCTCTGGCATGGGTGTATTGCACATAGGGGGCGCTGTTTGTTTCAAAGTTGAGTACACGGTCCCAGGTGAATAGTACTTGTTTGCTTGGGTCTACATCTATTAGTGCATAGCGGACTGCGCCTATGCCTACAAAGTTGGCTATGCCGCGTTTTTCTTCTTCAGTTAACGTGGGAGATCTTTTGCAGACTTCTTGGTATGCACGCTCAACTGCTTCATCTAAGACTTGATCGAAAGTTATGTAATGTCCACGGCGGCTGCTCATTTTATAACCGGGTAGCGCGACGAGGTTGTATGCGAAGTGGACAAAGTTATCTGCTTCTTTATTATGGTTTAAGGCGTACATGGCTAGTCTTAGTTGTAATTGTGCTAGGGATTGTTCCATGCCTATAACGTTTATGACTTTTTTGGCATGTTGGAATTTCCATACGCTGTAGGCTATGTCGCGTGTTGTGTAAAGTGTTGTGCCATCAGCGCGCATTAGAGTTAAGGGTGGGACTTCATAGTTTTCTTTCAAACCTAATTTAGCTTTAAGTTGGAGCTGTTTAGCAACTTTGTCAGCGTCAAAGCTCCAAACTCCGTTTTCGAAGTAGGTAAATGGTGAAGCTCTAAGGGAGGTCATGATTTCTGTAACTTTTCCGTTCCAGACAAAATCGCTTTCCCAATCCCATGAGTTATACATTACAGAGACTTTGCTTAGGGTTTGGCGAAAACCATCGAGACATAAATCGCTAACTTCACGAATGAGCGGTTTAGCCGCGGGTTCACCGTCTTCATATTGACGATTTAACCTATTTATCTCCTCTTCAGGATTCTCATCTTCACTAATTTTAACAGATAATGCTTCAAAAAGAGCAGGATACTTCTCCTTTAACTCATCAGCTATGGATAACCATTCATCAAGTTCCCCATTAACCTTAGCTATATCATCCACCACCGCGGATTGTTTTGTTGCCGCAGCGTTTTTTGCTTTTGTAAGTCTATTGATTTCAACTATACAGCAGGTAACAGTGTAAATTTTACCTAAAAACAGGTCAGGTTTCTCAGTTGGTTTTGGTCTACCTAGCTTTTCATACCCGTAGGCGACCACGCTGGATTGACGACCTACATCGTCAATATAATAATGCGTTGAAACATCATGACCACGCAGCTTTAATATACACGCAAGAGTGTCGCCTATCATGGGATTTCTAGCTTGCCCAATATGAATGGGATGCAGCGGATTAACACTTGTATGTTCAACAACAATTTTTGTTGGCGCTTCAGTTTTTATATAACCGTAATTTTTATCATTATTTTTAATAGATTCCAAAGTTAACTGTAAAAACTTTGGAAAATTGACATAAAAATTAATGTAACCAGCACCCGCAGTGGAGACTTTTACAATTAGAGTAAACTGGGACTTATCAACAGCTTCAACAAGCTGCTCAGCTACGACATATGGTTTCATATCTAGTTTTTTTGCTAACTCAAAACTAAGAGAAGAAGCTAACTGACCTAACTCTATACTAGGAGTTTTACTAAGAGCTATAACAGACAGCTTAACATGCGGAAAAGCTCTCGCTATAGCATGCGCTAACACAGCACGACACTCTTGACGAAATAAATCAAATGGATTCTCAGTGACCAAGCTTCTCTTCTCCAATACAGTAACGTAAACAGATTTATCTTAGATACAAAACGGATATTTATCTATCTAACAAAAAACCAAAAAAAATAACATGTCTATAAAACAAAAAAGAGAAATCTAGAAATTATTTATGCTGCTGTCTTTCAAGCGCTTTCGTATTTAGCTCCTGAAGCTTTTCAGTAATCTTTTGCGTACGCTGCTCTGAGGCGACAAGCAGAGGCTTCCATTCTTTATCTCTTATCTGCCTTGTCAACTTTTCTGTCGTAGCAGGCAAATTTTCCAACGCATCATTAAACCGCTTATCCGCCTCCTCATCAGAGCTTACAATATCTAAAGCACACTCAGGACAAATATCAACACACTTAGGCACACCCTCACAGAGATTACACGCTATAGCCTTACCAGTACCCGTATGAATAGTAATCCCACCACGCGGACAAGCCTGAACACACCAATCACAACCCTTACACTTCTTCTCATCAATAACTAGCAAACGATTAACCTCTGACTGCACAATAGCCTTCTCAGGACACGCCTTCACACACCGCGCATCATCACACCCACGACAAGACAAGGCAAAATTAAACATAGGAGCCATACGGACAACACGTATCCTCGAACGGATAGGATTCCAAACCTGCTCACCTTTCTCCAAAGTACAAGCAAATTCACAGAGTCCACACCCAATACATTTACTAGGGTCAACGGAAACAAATGATCTTCCAGATTTAACAGACTGCATTTCTGTAATCAACCTTCAATTATTAAATACTCATTTACGACATTAACAATTTAACCCTTACCTAAAAAAACTAGAAAACAATGAAAAAGAAACGCCAACTCTTACAAAACAAAACCGCATTACCCTCATGAAAGCAGAGTAATAGTTACATATATCTAACATCATAAATACATTACGTAATATATATCTAACATTGACGATAAATATGAAAATAAGCAAACTATCATACCTAGGCTTTCTGGACTTAACAGGTTTACTCGGTCTGTATAACAATTGGCTATTCTCGCTATTCAACCTCTTTAGCCTCTTTATCTTAATTAAAACAAATGAAAGACTAGAAAAAACGTAGGCTTAGCAAGCAGAAACGCATTCCTTTTTTACTCAATAGTTTCAACAATTCTTCTTGCCGTTATCATCGTAACAAAAAATGATGTATTGCCACTATTTTTCATATTGCTCCTCCAAGGGGCATAACTATTTTCAGTGTGAGAGTGGTGACTTAAATATATCTTGTTGGTGTTTGTTACTTAGAGTGAATGAAGTGAGTACAAATGTTGAGGTAATTTGTAAGAAGT
>WRGM01000081.1 GCA_009787175.1 Candidatus Bathycorpusculum fermentans
TTTAGTTTGTCTGCGCTGAATCGCCCTCGGTATAGGAATTGTTGTAGTGCGCAGGGTGTGGTTTCTCCTAGGGCTTCTGATAGTTGCCATCCGTTTTTGCGTTCTACTTGGCTGAGTAGGCCTGTTAGGTATTTTTTTGCAGATTGATGCCCCAATGTACTTGCAAATACATCCTCAATACGAACCAGTAATTCATCAAACGCAGACATCATTATCGTCATCAACAACCAAAACTGTTAATAACACATAACAAAACACACTAACTCAAAAACGTTTACGGACTGTAGTACTAGTTAAGTCGTTACTACTCAGCAGGCTATATAGTGTTAAACGGTGTCTGTGAGCCTCTGTGTGTAGTGGTTTATCTGTAAAAATGTGGTGTCAAAACATGAAAAATAAAAACAAACACTATACACGCGGTCACCGCATTATGAGAACATTACGGGTAGTGGAATCCCTGATGAGTAGTAACGTTGAGTCATTGCGCTACAGCTGAATTACACTCTTACAGTGAATCATATGATTAAAGTTGGAATTAACGGATTTGGACGTATAGGTAGGCTGCTTTATCGTGCTGCCCTTGAACGTGATAATACTAACATTGAATTTGTAGCTATAAACGATTTAGCTGATGCGAAAACTAATGCTT
Source organism: Candidatus Bathycorpusculum fermentans (assembly GCA_009787175.1). GTDB lineage: Archaea > Thermoproteota > Bathyarchaeia > Bathyarchaeales > Bathycorpusculaceae > Bathycorpusculum > Bathycorpusculum fermentans. The sequence continues at coordinate 650 of WRGM01000081.1, forward strand.
TTCTCCTCAAATATGATTCTGTACATGGACGATTTCCTGGGACCGTTGAGGTAGATGGTAATTATCTTGTTGTTAATAATAAAAAGTTAAAAGTTTTAGCTCAAAAAGATCCAGCTCAGCTTCCATGGAAAGATTTAGGCGTATATTTAGCTGTGGAGTCTACTGGTTTATTTACTAATCGTGAAGGTGCTTCAAAGCATCTTCAGGCGGGAGCAAAGAAAGTCCTTATTTCTGCGCCTGCAGAAAATCCTGATGCAACATTTGTGTTTGGTGTTAATGATTCAGCTTATGATACTGAGAAGCATAATATTATCAGTAATGCTAGTTGTACAACTAATTGTTTAGCTCCAGTAAGTAAAGTTCTTGCAGATAATTTTGGTCTTGAAAAGGCTCTTATGACAACCTGTCATAGTTATACTAATGATCAGCGTATTCAAGATCTAGTGCATAAAGACCCGCGCAGAGCTCGCGCTGGGGTTATTAATATTATCCCAACAAATACTGGCGCGGCGAAGGCAATTGATTTAGTGCTACCGCATTGTTTAGGAAAAATGAATGGCATATCGTTGCGTGTGCCAACTCCTGCTGTGAGTATTGTTGACTTAACTGCGATTCTAAGCAGGGATGTTACAAAAGAAGAGATTAATCAAGTTATGAAAAATGCTGCTGAGGGATCATTAAAAGGTGTGTTGCAATATACTGAGGATCCAATTGTTTCAAGTGATGTTTTACATAATCCTTACTCAGCAGTTTTTGACTCACAATTAACAATGGTGCTTGGTGAAAAAAGTAATTTTGTTAAAATCTTTGCTTGGTATGATAATGAATGGGGCTTTAGTAACCGAATGGTAGATTTAATAGAATTTATAGGTAAAAAAGCCAATTTATAATAGTCATGCAAACAAATTTAAATAAAACTTTTTCTTTACCCATAAATTACCTAAAAAGCGCGTGTGAACATGGTACACTTCAAAACTTTAAATGACATTAATGTGAAAAACAAAACTGTAATTGTACGCGTAGACTTTAACTCAGAAATTGATCCGCAAACAAAACAGGTTACAAACGGTGTACGCATATGCGCACACGCTCAGTTCACTCTTAAAGAGTTAATAGAAAAAGGTGCCAAAATTGTTGTTTTATCTCATCAAGGGCGCAAAGGTGACCCTGACTATACAGATCTTAAACAACATGCAGAAATTTTAGAAAAAATGCTCAAGCACCCTGTAAAATATGTTGATGACCTTTTTAACGAAGAGGCCCAAAGCGCTGTTAAACAACTCAAAGAAGGAGAAATTGTTGTTTTAGAAAACGTACGCAGTTGGTCTGAAGAAACAAAAAAAGGTACTACAGAGCAACAATCAAAAACTGCCCTTATCCAAAACCTCGCCCCGCTAGCCGACTTTTTTATCAATGACGCATTCTCTGTCGCACATCGTGACAATGTTTCTATGATAGGCTTCACAGCCGTTTTACCCAGCGTAGCTGGACGCATCATGGAACGCGAACTTACACAGTTAAACAAAGTCTTAGAAAACCCCCAGCACCCTTGTATCTATGTTATGGGTGGAGCAAAAGCAGATGATAGCTTAGAGATCAGTAAATATATTCTACACAATAATGTAGCTGACAAACTTTTGCTAGGCGGCATAATATCCCAACTCTTCATGACCGCCAAGGGTCTAAATTTAGGCAAAGGAACAATGGTTTTTCTGGAAAAAAAAGGTCTCCTCGACCTTATCCCTGGAATACAAGAATTGCTTACGCATTATTCCGACAAAATTATACTACCGGTCGATATTGCATTAAATGTTGACGGTAAACGCCTTGAAATCCCTGTAAACAACTTACCTTCAGAACACCCAATTTTCGATATAGGCACAAAAACTGTTGAAAAATACATAGAGATAATCTCCACAGCCCAATCAATTGTTGTAAGCGGACCACTTGGCGTTTACGAAAACAACAACTTTTGCTATGGCACAAAAACAATCTTTGAAACAATCGCTAATAGTAAAACCTCCTGCCTCGCAGGCGGAGGAAACACCATTGCTGCACTTGACCAGTACAACTTGACCAGTAAAATCAGCTACATAAGCACCGCCGGCGGAGCATTAGTAGAAGCCCTAATGGGCAAAAAACTTCCAGGCGTCGTAGCACTAGAAACAGCAACAGAAACCAAAGCTCTACCATAAAAACCTAAATGCTTACCAACTGCAAAAAGAAAAATAGCGCCGCTAAAGCAATGTTAATGCACCTACAAACTTGATAGACCAGGGTTCTTTAATATACGGCTTATAGACCCATAAATGATCATAACGTAATGTTTTTGAAACTAAATATGAAAAAGGGTCAGCGTAGTTTCATTAGAACCCTCTCTGCTGCTAAAACCATTGGATCCCAAATTTCGCACATTTGGGGTGCATATGCTGTATCTGCTTTAGCAAGCTCTCGTATGGTCATTTTTTTCTGAATTGCAAATGATAGAGCATTAATACGCTGAGTAACTTCTTCTCCTCCAACAATTTGAGCGCCAATTAGCCGATCTGTTTTTTTTTCTACAATTAATTTAACTCTTATAGGTTTTGCTGAGGGATAATAATCAGCTTTAGACTTGCTATTAACTACGCCAACAACTATTTCATTACCATTCTTCTTTGCCTCAGTTTCACTTATCCCCGTCGCCCCTACTTCAACATCAAATAGTCTGGTAATTGTAGAAACTAGAGCTCCTAAAAATCGAACGTTATCTCCACCCACGTTTGCGCCTGCAACTTTACCCTGACGAACAGCTACAGTACCCAACTTTGGACAAATCGGCCTACAACTGATAGCATGAGCCGTTTCAGCACAGTCACCAACTGCATAGACTTCCTCAAAATCAGTTTCCATATACGCATTAGTTTTAATTGCCTGTGTTTCTCCAAGAGGTATACCAGAGTCAAGAGCCAGTTTCGTATTAGCCCGAACACCAAATGCATTAATGACAATGTCTGCGGTAAGAATTTCTCCACCGGCTCTAACTGCCGACGCTTTATCTCCTCCTAAAATCTCTTCAACCATTCTATTTAACAGAATTTTCATACCATGCTGCTCAAGATGACTCTTAACATGCTCTGCCATATCGTTATCTAACATTTGCGGCAAAATTTGAGGCTGCATTTCAACAACTGTAACCTGCAAACCCCGCTCAATTAATGCAACACCTACCTCTAGTCCGATTAAGCCTGCACCCATAATTATCGCAGATTTAGCTCCAGCTTTAATATTTGCCTCAATTTTTTCACCATCCTCAATGCTTCGCAGACTTAGTATACCCTGTTTCTCTACACCTTTAATCGGTGGTACAACTGGTTCAGCGCCAGTCGCAATCACAAGACTATCGTATGAAATTATTTCCTCTGCTCCTTCTGGGGTCTGTATTGTAACGGTTTTTTCTTTAGTGTTAATTATAGATGCTATTGTTTGTGTGCGCAAATTTAGTTTAAGCATTTGAAAATACGCGGGAGGATAAACTATGAGATCTTTGAATAATGGAATTGTTCCGCTGATTACAAAGGGCAAACCACAACGGGAGTAACCGGCAGTTTTCTCTTTAGTTATAAGCGTAATTTCCGCTGTACGATCTCTTTTCCGCACAGCTGACGCAGCTTCTATACCCGACGCATTTGCACCAATTATAACTATTCTACGTACCATTTCTTTTTTCAACTTTTTAAAAAATTATTTCTCTCTAACTTGCATTTTATGCCACTCAACTGCCCGGTCAAAATCCATAAGATTACCCAACTCAGTCTGCAAATCCGATGGTCTTATGATAAGCAACCACGCTTTACCATATGGATCTTCATTTAACAATTCTGGATGCGAGAGCACCTCTTCATTAACTTCCTCTACTCTACCACTTACCGGTAAAACGATGTCATATACCGCTTTTACCGATTCAAGAGTTCCATAGGGCTCATTCTGTTTTACCTCTAATCCAACATCAGGAAGTTCAGTATATACTATTTCACGCAAAGTTTTCTGAGCATAATCTGTTATACCCACACGAACTCTATCATTCTCAATTTTAACCCAAGCAAAATCTTTTGAATAGCACAACCCTTCAGGAACGCTATAACCTTCAACTTCAACCATGCAACAAGCCTCATACTACATTTTACATAAAAAGCATATCTAAACATTTCTACTTAAAATTTTTCACAAAACCTAACTCGGCTAAACCAAAACCAAAACAAGCAAGAATTCTATGCATTTCACATAGACTTTCACTCGCAAGATACTAACCACGAAGACTCTGTTGAAGCATCCCCCATTTACCTTCAGATAGTCCCATACGAAATCGCCAAAGTAACATATCCTCTAATTTGATACCTAGTGATGCTTTCTGCATCCCATGTTGCAGATAACTCTATACAAGCCTCTCTGATGAACCTGACCACTTAAGCGTCCAATAGCTAAATCAGCGTAACATAATCGTGCAATTAGCTATTTTGATACAGGGTGCTGATCTGTTTTTGAAAACCAAAAATGTTAAACACTATTTTACTACAATATTAAACTTGTAGCTAAAGTGATTGAGTGCGTAAGAGATGAGTAAATCTACTGATATGGCGAAGGTTTCAGTTAAGGGCGGGTTCTACCTACTTTTAGGGCTTGTCATATCCACAGTCATCTCAGCTGTTGGCACTGTATTCATCAATAACAGATTGGATCCAGATAATACGGGACTCTACACAATTGTTCTCGCTGTGCCTGTGTTGATTGCGACTTTTGGCGACTGGGGTATAAATACTGCGATGATTCGATATATTGCCAAATATAACAGCGAAAACGATACCACAAAAATACGGAGCATATTTGCCTCAGGACTTATTTTTCAACTTGCATTAGGTTTAGTGCTTACCATTATATCCATTGCCCTTGCAGGTTTTATGACAGATACAGTATATGCTAAGACTCTGGAAAACATAGCCTATAACAAATTTACAATTGTTCAATTAATTCAAATAGCTTCCATATCTGGTTCTAACTGGTGCACTGATGAATGCGGCAAGCGCCATTTTTATGGGTATGGATCGCTTGCGCCTTAACAGTATTATGTTAATTGTCCAATCCATAGTTAAAACCGGTCTGGTTCTTGTGCTTGTGTTTCTCGGTTTTGGCATTGTAGGCGCAACTATTGGCTTTTCCGTAGGCGCTATAGTTGCAGGCATAACTGGAGTTTTACTCATATATACTGTATACTCCTCTCTGACAAAGTCTTCAGACGGTAAATTAGCCATAGGTAAAACAATAAAGGATCTGCTAAAATATGGACTGCCCATTTCTATAGGTACACTTCTAATTACCTAACTTTTAGCCTGATTTTATACACTACAGTTAATGGTTGTTTTAAGATAGTTTTTCCATACTTGTGAAGAAAAACTCAAAAATTTTAAATATGTAGTGTGAATATTTACACTACATGCCCTTCATCAGAAAAATAAAAAAGACCTCAGG
>WRGM01000082.1 GCA_009787175.1 Candidatus Bathycorpusculum fermentans
CTGCTGTACTGCTGGCGTTGTGACTAGTGCTAAAATCGAAGACTACATAAATCGTTCTTAAAACCAGAGATACTCACCCCGTAAGGGGTGAGTAGTTCATTTTTCCATACATAACTTTAATATAAGGCGCACAAAAAGTATGAGAGATGATATATAGATGCAAGCGCGAAATTTCAGGCACGTGAAGAACCGCCCTTATACTCGCAAAGAGTATGCTCGTGGTTTTCCACCGCCAAAGATTGTAAAATTTACTATGGGTGATACAAAAGCCGCTTTTGACTGCGAACTTCAATTATTATCCACAAAACGCGTCCAAGTACGCCACTGCGCACTCGAAGCAGCGCGTGTCGCCACAAATCGTGTTTTGATGGAGAAATTAGTAAACGATTATCTATTAGTGGTTCAGCCATATCCCCACATTATCTTGCGCGAGAACAAAATGATTTTCGGCGCGCACGCCGATAGGCTTCAACAAGGTATGAGACGCTCATTTGGAACACCTGTAGGCACCGCCGCAAAGGTCGAAGTGGGTCAACCGATAATTACTGTCAGAGTGAAATCGGCTGCTGTTGAAACAGCTAAGATGGCTCTCAAGCGCGGGAGCGCCAAGTTGCCGATTCACTGTAACGTCGTGGAAACAAAACTTGTTGTTGCCCCAGAAGAAGTTTCTTCGGATTCTTCGGAGGATTAGTCGGGAGACTAAACCGCTTGAACAGCAAAGTTCACAAAGCAGCTGAGGTATCACTTCCATCAGCTGTAAGCAGAGTCCCAATCTTATGGTTTAAAGATGTACGTAACGGAGATGTTGCTGTTGTTGGCGGTAAGAATGCGAGTCTCGGTGAGATGATTCGTGCGGGCTTAAGAGTTCCAAACGGATTTGCCATTACCGCATACTCATACGAGCGATTTATTGAAGAGGCTCAGATTTCCAAAAAAATTTATGAAATAATTAAGGACACTATTACAGATCCTAGTGATCCTACTCAATATGAGGATGCTTCAAAGATTATCCGTGAGTTAATTGAAAAAACTCCTATGCCTAAGGATATAGAGACGTCAATTAGAAAGGCGTATGAAGAGTTAAACAAGAGTTTTAATCTTAAGGATACTTTTGTTGCTGTTCGTTCTAGTGCTACAGCAGAGGATTTGCCTGATGCATCTTTTGCTGGACAACAAGAGACTTACCTCAATGTTAAGGGTGCTGATGATCTTGTTGACAAGGTTGTGAAGTGTTGGTCAAGTTTATTTACCCCCAGAGCTATTTTTTATCGTGCTGAGAAGAATTTTGCGCATGATCAGGTTTTCATTAGTGTTGGGGTTCAAAAAATGGTCAACTCGCGTGTTGCGGGTGTTATGTTTACAATTAATCCTGTAACTGGCGACAAAGATGAGATTGTTATAGAATGTACTTTTGGTCTTGGTGAGGCCGTGGTTTCAGGCGCTGTTACTCCTGACGGTTTTGTGATTGACAAGGCAACAGGTCAAATTAAAAATCGACGTATTGCCAAAAAAGTAGTTGAGTACATTCGTGATCCAGTTACAAGTGAAACTATTCATTCACCAATTACAGATGATAGGGTTGAAAAACCTTGTGTAACTGATGGTGAACTCGCGATTCTTGTGGGTCTCGCTCGTAGGATTGAGAAGCATTACGGTAAGCCCATGGATATTGAGTGGGCAATAGATAGAGATTTATCTTCTGACAATATTTTCTTAGTTCAGGCACGTCCTGAAACAGTGTGGTCAAAAGCTATGGAAACACCCCCAGTTGTTGATTCTAAAGAAAAAGTTGGCTCTCTAAATATCATCGTCAAAGGTATTAGTGCTGGTAAACGTGGTTATGGTTTTGGTGTTGCCAAAGTTGCCAAAACGACTGCTGAAGCAGCATCTATTATGCAAAAAGGCGATGTTTTAGTTACCGACATGACAAACCCAGACTTTGTTCCATACATGAAACTCGCCTCTGCAATAGTAACTGATAAGGGCGGTATTACATCGCACGCGGCTATTGTAAGTCGAGAGTTAAACATTCCATGTGTTGTTGGAACAGAGGTTGGAACTCAAGTTATAAAATCCGGTAAAGAGTATACTGTTGACTCAAGAAATGGTATAATATATGAGGGAATATTGAAGCAGGCGCAAACTGCGACAGGTAGTAATACTGCCCTGTTACACATTACAGGCAACACCGTTGATGCACCTGCCCCGGTGACTGCTACAAAGATTTACATGAATTTAGCCATTCCTGAAATGATTGAAACATACAAAGATCTGCCATTTCAAGGCATAGGTTTAATGCGCGCAGAATTCCTCTTTGCAAATTATATTAAAGAACATCCAATGTCTCTAGTTGATAAAGGCGAATCTCAGAAACTCGTTGATAAATTCGCTGAAGGCGTAGCAACAGTTGCCCGCGAAATCCAACCACGAATAGTAGTTGTCCGATTTAGTGACTTTAAAACAAATGAATACCGTGATCTTGAAGGCGGCGAGAAATATGAAATTGTTGAAGAAAACCCAATGTTGGGCTGGAGAGGTTGTAGTCGGTATATTAGTAAATGGTATGAGCAGGCTTTCCGTCTTGAATGTCAAGCTATAAAGAAGTGCCGTAACGAGTGGGGTCTTAAAAATGTTTACGTAATGCTCCCGATGGTTAGGACTATTTGGGAGGCGAAACAGGTTATTGAGATCATGCGGCAAGAGGGTCTTGAGCGTTCACGTGACTTTAAGATCTGGTTTATGGCAGAAACTCCAAGCATAGCTATTATGGCTGATGAATTTAGCAAATTAGTAGATGGCTTTAGCATTGGTAGTAATGATATGACTCAGGGTGTATTAATGATTGATCGTGACTCTGAACGGCTCGGTCAAATGGGCTATTTTGATGAGCGCGATCCCGCAGTAAAACGCATTATTGCCCATTTAATCAAAGTTGCCCATGAAAATGGTTGCACAGTGAGTATATGTGGTGAGGGTCCATCGAATTTGCCTGATTTCTGCGAATTCCTTATCCGCGTTGGCATTGATAGCATATCAGTAAACAACGATGCTGTCGCCGCAACACGGAGAAACGTTGCAGCTATAGAGCAAAAGATAATTCTTGAACGCTTAGCAGAAGCTGCCGCAATCGCTGCTGGTCAACCATTGAAGAAACCCGTTCCTGATTGGGAATGGTAAACTACCCTTTTACAATATCTTTTTTAGTTTTTAATTGCTAATACTCTTTAACGGTTTATGTGTATGAAACATTTTGATTTTGAGGAAGAAAGAATTAAACAGGAAATCCAAAATCTCGGTGCTAAACGTGTTTTAATACAAATGCCTCAAGGTTTAAAACCTGAAGCACCCCGAATAACTAAGATAGTGGAGAAAATCGGTGCGATTGCCGTAATTTCTGCAGACTCATGCTATGGTGCATGTGATATAGCTAGTAATGAAGCATTAACCCTTGACGCGGATATGATTATTCATTTTGGGCACTCAAAATTTGTTAAACACACACCAGTTCCAACTATTTATGTTGAGGCAAGAGCTCTAACAAGCATTACTGAAGCATTAGAGAAAGCTCTACCCCTGCTACATAGTTATTCAAAAATTGGTTTAGCAACATCTGTTCAACATATACAAACCCTCAATGAGGCGCGCGAGCTTCTGGTGCGTGCAGGAAAAACGGTAATCCTCGGCGAAGCCGGTCATACGGAGTATGCTGGACAAGTTATCGGCTGTGATTATAGTAATGTGAAATCAATTGTTGATGAAGTAGAAGCATACCTATTTGTCGGCGGCGGAATTTTTCATGCCTTGGGCATATCTTTGAGTACTTCTAAGCCAACATTTGTTGCTGACCCATACGATAACCGCGCTTTCTCAGTTATTGAGACTGCTCAAAAACTGTTAAAGCAACACTGGGCATGTATAGAGCAAGCAAAAACTGCTAAAAATATTGGTATACTTGTCGGTTTAAAACTTGGACAAAAACGATTCGATGATGCCTTAAAAGTTAAAGAGTTAATTGAAAAACATGAAAAAACTGCTTGCATTATTGCAATACGTGAGGTAACCCCTGAGGCTCTTCTTGAGTTTCCAACAATTGAAGCATATGTGAACACAGCTTGTCCGAGGATTTCCATTGATGCGCCTGAAAAATTTGCAAAGCCCATATTAACAATTAACGAGTTTATGGTTGCATCTGGCGAAGCTTCATGGCAGAGCATGCTCAAAAAAGGATTATTCGAAAATTAGATCTTGAACTGTTTCTTTCAACAGTACAGGTTAATCCAACGCCTAATGTTACTCTTGAGCAGTACACTATATCTGAAAGTATAGCTGCAACTATGCTCCATATTGCCGCGTATGCAAATAATGATATAGTAGGTAAACATGTTTTGGACTTGGGCTGTGGCACTGGCAGGCTTAGTTTAGGAGCAGCTTTCCTTGGAGCAAAAACTGTTCTAGGCGTTGATATTGACAGAGCAGCTTTAAAAGTTGCTATTACAAATTCACAAAATACCTCTTTAACTGCTAATACTGATTGGATAAATGGCGATATCTCTACTATTAATGGCCAATTTGACACAGTTTTGCAGAACCCTCCTTTTGGGGTCCAAATACGTAATGCAGACCGTGCCTTTCTAATTAAAGCATTAGCATCTGGTAGAAAAATATATTCTCTACATAACCATCCACAGGTGGATAAACGCTTAGTTAATATGCTAAAATCTTCTAGAGCAGACTTATTTGAAGTTCAACCATCCGCTTTTCTAAAACACTTCATCGAACAGCACGGCGGCATCGTTAAAACCGTTTATGCCACCCTTATGACTATACCTAAAATGTTTGATTTCCACACTAAAGAGCACCATGACTTTGTCATTGACCTCTATGTTATCGAACGCGCTTTTGATAAATAGTTTCTTTTATGCAAAGTTGTTTTTCTTTACTAAATCAAAAGGTTTATTGCATAGCGTAGAATTTTAGCATATACTATTTAATAATCGTGTTCATACCGTAGGTTATTAAAGTAACAAGTTAAAGAGAGAAAATTACAATGAGTCTAAAACAGCCGGAACAAAAAAGCGGACATATAGTTTTACCGGGAGAGCGACTAGGTGTTATTGAAGAGTTCATTCCTGATTCAGGAACGTATGTTCAAGACAGTGTTATCTACTCAAAAATTGTTGGACACACATTAATGGATCTCCTCAACAAACGAGTCTCAGTATATCCATTAGTCAACAGTCCTATAACCCCAAAAACTGGCACAATAGTTCTTGGCCAAGTCGGAAATGCACAAACAGATAATGCACTGGTAAGGATTTTCAAAGTTGGCAACAAAAAAATCAGCGGCGTTTTCGGTGGCATCATTCACATATCTGACGTTTCTGACCGCTATATTACATCCATGAATGAAGTCTGCAAAACTGGAGATATTATCCGCGCCAAAGTTCTAAGTGAAAAAAATCAAGTTTTTCATTTAGCAACTCAAGATAGAAATTTAGGTGTTCTTTACGCTTTCTGCTCACGATGTAGCACACTTACAAACCTTGACCGTTATGACTTACGTTGCCCTAAATGCGGCAACATTGAAAAACGCAAAATCGCCATTGACTATGGCACTGAACTACTCTAGAGGGAAAATAATAAAATGAAAATTAATGTATTAAATAAAACTGAAAATGAACTAAAAATCGAAATTATAGGTGCAGATCATGGTATCTGTAACTTGTTACAGAAAAAAATCTTGTTAGACGAAAACGTTGACTTAGCCGGTTATGACGTCCCACATCCTTTAGCCTCAAATCCAATCATTTATGTCCGAATGAAAGATAATAAGTCAAAGCCCCAAGATACATTATTAACTGCTGCTAAAAAGGCAATCGCAGACAATGATGACTTCACTAAAGCACTTGAAAAGGCATTAAAGGCCTAACATTTTTTATCCATTTTTCAAAAACTTTTTCCTCTTAACTAACTTTTTTAGCTCTAAACCTTGTAAAACTATGGTTTAAAATTAATACATATTCCTACTGAGTACTACCCTGAATTCCCGAATTTTTATACCTACAAAAATCGATACGCTCGAAAAAACAATTAAACAACAATACCGACTTAAAAACGCTCGATCACTTCTATTGCGTAGGTATAAAATTTATACCTACAACAAAACAATA
>WRGM01000083.1 GCA_009787175.1 Candidatus Bathycorpusculum fermentans
TATAGTGACAAAAACTACAACTCATGACGCTAATAGACCTGACGCATTCATCCTGCCGCTAACGCGGCAGGTATTCTGCTAGGTTTTTTATAAAACTAACTGAAAAACACATCCACCAAATCAGCCAAATAAACGACCAAAAACTTGTCTTGGTTCAAAAATTGCAACAAGGCAAAACAAACACACAAACATCAAACTACCACCAAAATACACAAAGTAATTTTATTCATCCACTCGACTCAACATATATCATCACAGTTATTTTATAAGCGTGAATCAACTTACAAAGACAGAGTATGTAAAAAGCGAGCAAATTATTGTAGTGACAATAATTTCAAGTTTTAGATAAAAATTGCGTTGATTGGTTAAAAAACCCTAATAACTATCAGCGTGTTAAATTTTAAAAATTGTCCTATTGGTGAGTTAAGTTGAAAGTTTCCGAAGTATCTGTACCGCAATCTGTTAAAGATGTTCTTGACAGTTTGGGAGTTAAAGAGTTATTTCCACCTCAAGCAGATACCATACAGGCAGGACTGCTTGAAGGACAGAATATAGTGTTAGCTAGTCCAACGGCGTCGGGTAAAACGTTGATTGCTGAACTTGTCAGTATGAAGCATGTGTTGGAAAAGCATGGTAAAGTTATTTATCTTTCACCTTTGCGGGCGCTTGCAAGTGAGAAGTATGATGAGTTTAAAAAGTATGCGCATATAGTCAAAGATGATGGTAGTAGTGTGTCGGTTGGTATAAGTACGAGTGATTTTGATGATGCTGATAATTGGATGGAAACGTTTGATGTAGTTATTACTACTAATGAGAAGGCGGATTCATTGCTTAGGCATCGTGCGAAGTGGATGAAGGATATTTCTCTTGTGATTGCTGATGAAGTGCATATTCTTAATGAGGCTGAGCGTGGACCTACGTTGGAGATTGTGTTGGCTAGGCTTATGCAGATTAATCCGTGTATTCAGATTTTGGCTTTGAGTGCGACCATTACTAATGTTGATGAGATTGCTGGGTGGTTGAATTCTAAATTTATTGTTACTGATTGGCGGCCTATTGATTTGAGGGAGGGGGTGGTGCTTGAGGATGAGATTCAGTATAAAGATGGTGGTTCGAGGAGGATAGGTCAGGAGACTCGTTTTACATATGTTAATCTTGCGTTAGATACTCTTAGGAGTGGGGGTCAAGTGTTGGTTTTTGCGTCTACTAGGAGAAATGCTGTTTCTGCTGCTAAAACGCTTGCGGGTAATATGAGTAAGGCATTACCTAAGACAGGTTCAGCTCTTATTAAGCAAGCTGTGGAGAAGGCTAATAGGGAGTTGTTAGAGAAGGAGGCGGATAAGATTGAGGAGGCGGGTGAGAGGACGCAGATTAGTGATGAGTTAGCTGAGATGGTTCGTTGTGGGGTTGCGTATCATCATGCAGGTTTGTCTGGTGCTCAGCGTAAAGTTGTTGAGGAGGCGTTTAAGGAGCGGAAACTCAAGGTTTTGACTGCTACGCCTACGTTGGCTTGGGGTGTTAACTTGCCGGCTCGTATGGTAGTTATTCAGGATTATCGTCGTTTTGAAGCGGGGTATGGTAATTATCCTATTCCTGTATTAGACTATAAGCAGATGGCGGGTAGGGCGGGTAGGCCTAAGTATGACAAGTTTGGTGAGGCAGTAGTTATTGCTAAGACGCGGGATGAAGCAGACTATTTAATGGAGGGTTATGTGCTAGCTAAAACTGAGCGTATTTGGTCAAGAATGGCTGTAGAAAAAATTATTCGTGGTCATGTATTAGCAACGGTTGCGTCAGATTATGCTCATAGTGAGGAGGAGATTTTAGAGTTTTTTGGAAAAACTTTCTATGCCTATCAATATGATGTTAAAGCTATTAAGGACATCATTAAGAGGATTCTTAAATATTTATTTGATGAACAAATGATAACGGTGGATCACGGAAAGATTTATGCGACAAAGTTTGGTAAACGGGTAAGTGAATTATATATAGATCCATTATCAGCTGTAATTATGCGTGAAGCGCTCACAAAAAAGACGGATTATTTAACAGATTTTAGTCTACTTCACATGATTGCACATACTCCAGACATGGGACCAGCCATGCGACCCTATGCCCGAGAAATAGATGTGCTAAATCTGCAATTAGAACAGCACCAAGAAGAACTATTAATTAGCCCGCCAAATGAGTGGAAAGACCATATTGGTTATGAAGAATTCCTTAGCGAAATTAAAACAGCCATAGTTATGAAAAATTGGATAGAGGAGACCACTGAGGAGCAGCTTTTGGCAAAATTTGGAATACAACCGGGAGATTTATATCGTATAATAGAAAACGCGAAATGGCTGCTTCATGCAACTTATGAGTTATCTCCACTTATAGGTGCAATTAAAGGGATAAGATCGCTTGCAGATGAACTTGAGGAGCGTATCTCTAAGGGAATAAAACGAGAACTATTACCTATAGTACGCTTAGAAGGTGTAGGTAGAATACGTGGCAGAATAATTTATAATGCAGGATACAAAACCATAGAAGACCTAAAAGCAGCATCCCTTGAAGACCTAACTCGCCTACATCTAGTTGGTCCACGTATAGCTAAAAAAATCAAAGAACAAATATATGGATTAACCGAAGAAGAGGAAAAAGAAGAAGAGGGAGAAGAAAAGGAAGAGATAGATGATAATTGGTATCAAGAACCAACACAGCAGGAGTTTAAACAAAAAACGCTATTTTAAGCCGCTAAGAAAAATTCCACTACACAAATATGACACTGAAAAGATGTATGACCATACCTTGCCAACTATGGCTGCAGTTATGTTGCATAGGTCAAAGTTAATGTTTTACCAAAACATACCATAGAATAAGTTGATGAGTGAAGATGAGGACAACAATTGCTGTGCTAAACAAGAAAGGCGACAGCGCGTTACCGACTATTATTGAAGTATTAAAGAATACTCAAAAAGAGCAAGCTATGAATTTTACAGTCGCTATTCCTGGAAAAGTTGTTTCTCACAAAAACCTCAACATGTTAAACATAGAGGATCTCAATTCTTCTATAGTCATTGGCTGCTCTTTTACTGATGAGGCAAAGAGAGCTTACAATTTTTTGCAAGCAGATAACGTCATAACTGTTTTTGAAGGCATAGCTTATGCATCATCAACAGCAGTAACTGAAGAGAATTATATGCAAGAGTTAACAGAAAAGTTGCCTTATGATGTAGCTCAATTGCAGACTTTGGCGGGAAATGTTGAGGGGGATTATTCAGCGTTGATGCTTAAAGATGGAGATATGGCTGTAGTTAGAGATGTGTTTGGTGCTCAACCGCTTTATTATGGTGAAAGTAAAGAGTTGGCGGCTTTTGCGTCATGTCGTAGAGCGCTTTGGCAGTTAGGCATATCTGAAACCCTGTCTTTTCCATCGGGCAATTTGTGTTTACTTACAAAGTCGGGGTTGCAGTTTAGGCAGGTTAAAACTTTTAGCTACTCAGAACCTGTGCAGCTGTCTATGGATGAGACAGCACAGAGATTGCAGAAATTTTTAGAGCAATCGGTTAGAGCGCGAGTGGTAGGAGTTGGAGAGGTGGCAGTTGCGTTTTCAGGCGGTTTAGATAGCAGCTTAATTGCATATATAGCAGGTAAATGTGGAGTTAAAGTTAATTTAATTCATGTAAGTCTTGAAAATGAGTTAGAGATAGAGACCGCTTTGGAAGCGGCAGAGAAACTGGACCTGCCTGTGCATGTGCATTTGTTTAAAGAGTCGGATGTGGAAAAGACTCTTCCCAGAATTGTAGAGTTAATTGAAGAGGCTAATCCAGTTAAAGCCGCTATTGGTGTGCCTATTTATTGGGCTGCGCAGAAAACGAGGGAGGTAGGCTGTAGAGTTTTACTTGCTGGTCAGGGCGCGGATGAATTATTTGGTGGCTATCAGCGGTATGTGAATGAATACTGTAATTATGGAGCGGAAAAGGTTCAGCAGTTAATGTTTAATGATGTGGTAAATATTCATGAGAACAATTTGGAGCGGGATAAGAAGATCTGTATAGACTTAGATGTAGACCTACGACTGCCTTTTGTAAGCTTTGAGCTGATAGAATTAGCATTGGGTTTACCTGTTGAGTTAAAATTTGAACAAAAGCAGGATTCACTTAGAAAATTAATACTGCGCAAAGCCGCATTAAACATGAATTTGCCAACATCAATTGTAAATAAGCCTAAGAAAGCTGTTCAGTATTCCACAGGCATAAATAACGCAATTAAACGCATTGCACAAAAAGATGGTCAAACAGTTAAAGAGTACATAACAGGTCTTTTCAACGAAAAACAAAAAGACATGGCAAATAACAATTTTTCTTAAAGAGTAAATGATAAAAAGGGATTAGCTCTCAATAAAGAGAGTTCTAAAGACTGGGCTAAAATTTTTGCAAACGCGCTTATTCAATAATTTGAATTGCGCCTTCAGGACATTGTGCTTCACATGCTCTGCAAACAAGGCATTCTTCAGCTTTAACTGCAACAGCCTTACCGCCTTTTGTTTCATAAACCATTACAGGGCAAGTATTCACACAAGTTTCGCAGCCAGTGCATTTTGGATCAATAATGATTTTTACCATTTTAGTATCCTCTAATAGTTTTTTTGAGAATGGAAGTGTAAAATAAAAGCATTTAGGTATTTTGCCACATTTTTCACGGTAACGTAAAAGACTTCAACAACAACTAACCATACCTGACATATACAATGTTAGCATACACGAGCTTATTGCTACAAAAATACAACAACAACCGGCTAAACTAAAAACGTTAACTTGTTAGTCATAAAATTAGACAGGTATTTAACAGAGTCCGCCTTCATGGAAGTAATAATTTTCTTCCTTTTTAGAGCCAAACCCGCGTACGCCCTCTCGTCTAAGTTTGCATTCCAACTCTTTAGCCTGCTCTTGTGTTAACTCACCCTTCTTTTGCAGATAAACAATAATTTCTTGCGCCTGCTCATCGGTATCGCAGCGACGAATGAAATCTATGGCAGAGGGGTTAAAATGCTGCAGTTTATCAACCGGTTTACTTAGTTTAAGAAATTCTTCTTCACTAACATCCTCAATTTCAACGGGTTCTTTAGCTACTTCAGCATCAGCAGAAACGGCATCTATAGATATCTTACTTTCAGAGGTTTCATCTTCAAGCTCACGATAGAGATTAGGAAACATTTTCTTAAGCGAACGCTTATCAATAGCCATAACCATCAACCATTAAACAGTAGATCAAATTTTAAGGATTTTTAAGTGGTTATTTATTTAAAAATGTTAGGGCAAAAACTGTCTTGTCGGATTTTCTCTTAAGATTTTTTCAAGCTCAGCAATCTTTAAACCCTTAATTTCATCCCCAAATATTTCACATCTCCGCGGTTTACCCACCTCATCTGGACTCCTAACAACAATTTCCATATCACCGTTTTCTATTACAGTTTCAACATAAATATGATAAGACACAAAAGTCACACCCCGCTTATTAGCCCGAACCCAACAGGAATGTTGAATTTTAATGTTAAACTTTTTTAGAATCTCAAGAATTTGCTCAGGCAAATCAGAATAGACAGCTATATCAATATCACTACCAACCCTATTAGTACCTCGCCACACACTACCTATCAACAAAGGAGAAAAAGCAGCCAAAAGCTTCATAATTTTCAACGCTTCCTGCCGCATCAAAACAAGACGCGCCTTCCGCGCCAAACCCTCCCTCTCATCAGCTAACTTATCAAGCTCTAAGGCAACCTCAAAATTATTAGGCAAAAAATGAGACGCAAAAACCTCAGCAGCTCTAAGTTTAGCCTGCTTATACTCCTTCTCAACACCAAAATAAAGCAAAGCAGCTGCCTCACGAGAAACTCTACAACGTACATCATCAATATTATCATCGACAGCCATATTTCATCAATAACCATTTAAAGTTAAAAATTTTCGGGTAAAACAACAACCAATTACATCTAAGCAAAACATACCCTTCAAAAAAGGGTGGTGTCCTAAGTTAAGTGAAATGGGAGGTTTCTTTTGAACCTAAATTCCCGAATTTTTTATACCTACAACATCAAAATACATGAAAAACCATAAGACAGCTATAAGAGCTTAAAAACGCCAAATTCTTTTCTTGTATGTAGGTATAAAAGTTATAACTACACAGGAACTGTAATTTGACTTTTTTAAGCGCCTTTTAACGTTTAACCCGTAACTCCCGCTGTTTTACGTAATCGAGACACATTTTTACACAATTGATGTTTAAATTCGCGTTAAACATCATATTAAAGAT
>WRGM01000084.1 GCA_009787175.1 Candidatus Bathycorpusculum fermentans
TCATCATGCACAAAATAGTCATCGGTTTGATCATAAACTTTTGGTTCTTCAAAAGAGACCTACCATTTCACTTAACTTAGGACATCACCTATATATGGCGGTTCTAAATCTTTAAAGCGACGGTTCAAACCGAAAAGTAAAATCAAAATACACACCAAAATCAATACCAGTTTAAATCACCCCAATAACCAAAACAAGCGTAAAACAAGCTCTGATGTGGGAGGTATTTTGGTGCCGAGGGCAGGGTTTGAACATGCGACAACTCGGTCTTCAGCCGAGCGCTCTCCCAGGCTGAGCTACCTCGGCACGTTTTTACGTGCTTTTTTCTTTACCTCGGAACATTGGATGTACCGTTGTAAACTGAGAGCGTTATCATTTACGTTTCCTTAAGAATATTAAGTTTTCCTTCACGCCAACCCATTCAAAGCCCTGTTCTAACAATGTTGCAGCTTCATGTTATTCACTTACCCCTTTAACAGAATAGTCAACACCAGAATAGTCAACAAACATTTTTCTTTCAATGTTAATGTATTTCTCAGTATTTTTGATACTTTTATGTCCTAAAAAAACTCTCGAACATATAATGCATCTTTAGTTCGATGATATAGCATTGTAGCCTTCCAATGTCTAAATGTATGGCTTTTGAGATATGTTTGTTACTGTGGTGTACTGTAAAAAGTATGTTGTATTGCCATGTTTTTCCCGTTTTGGACGATTTTCGTATATTTTCACGTGTACAGTTTCCACTTGTCACGGAACAGATAAAAATGGGAACATTGGTAAATCTCCGTGGCTTTTGAGGGTTTTATGCGCTAAAGTTTTTATCTTCTACACGGGTATATATAATCAGTTAAGGATTGAACCACTAGACAAAACCTATACCCATACCTTTGCTTGATGAGGAATCTTGGGTAGAATTTGAGAAACAAATGGCAGAGAAACCTACGGCTTTGGAGAAAGATATGGCAAAACGTAGTGTAGCTACTTTTAATAAAACTAAGCGAAAGAGATAGTTTATGCATGTTTTCACTGTTAAAACACTTACAAGACGTACTGATTTATCAAAATTTAACTGCAGTAAGGATGATGACCTTAAGCTAAATGAGTTTATACATAAGGAAGCTTTAGAGTATCAAAAAAATGGTGAGGGCGTTACTCATTTGTTTTATAGGCGTGAAAAGATTGTGGGGTTTGTAACGTTAGCAATGGGTTCTATTAAGCGAAATAAAAAAGTTGATATTGTTAATTATTCAAAGGTTAATGTGCCTGCCTTGTTTTTGGGAAGGTTAGCGGTTGATAATTCTGAGCGGGGGAAAGGTGTTGGCTCGTATTTGCTTGAATATTGTGTTGGATTTGCTATCAAGCTTGTAAAAAATGCTGTTGGCTGTCGTTATGTGACGTTGGTCACTAAAAAGGGGTATCGTTCTAATTTTTATCAGAAGCAAGGCTTTAAGATAGTGAAATCTAAACTTGATAAAGACCTTGACTTGTTGAGTTACAATTTACAAGCGGCATAAGTTCTTAGTTTTTCTTTTCTTTTTCTAAGACTATATGGCTGTTGTCTGCCCGCATTGCTTATTTTTGTGTGTTTTTTGTGTATTATTGTTTTGTGTTGTTGTTTATTTTGGTGGTAAGGGGAAGGATTTATGAAGGGAGTATTATATTTTAGTTTACGTTGGACCGTTAGTCTAGTTGGCTAGGACGTCGCCTTCACACGGCGAAGATCACCGGTTCAAATCCGGTACGGTCCACCAATATGCGTAATGTAGAGAAGTAAATTGTGTGATTGTTTCTCTTTTTCTTTATAGTTAGTTTAATGTTAGTACGTTTTGGTATTTATTGTGTGAATATGAAGAGTTAAATAGCGTTTTTGTGATTAATATGTTGCTTTGAGGAAAGTTTGTATGACAACAGGTAATGGTCCATTGTTTATTGTTCCTTTTCGTTGTACTTTTAGTTGCGATAGTAAATGTGTTCATTGCACTTCTGGGGGAAAACCTGCTGCATCTGATGAGGTTGATACTGCAGGTGCTAAACGTGTTATAGATCAAGTTAGTGAGTTTGGCGCAACCTTTTTTGGGTTAACCGGAGGTGAACCATTTTTACGTGATGACCTGGCTGAAATTATATGTTATGCTAAACATAAGGGGTTAAGTGTGAGTATAATTACAGATGCGCATAAAATGGATGACGCCGCATTTAAGGCGTTAGTGGATAATCAAGTGCGTATTTCTATAAGTATAGATGGTGCAGAAAAAACTAATGATGCAATTCGAAGTAAAGGCGCATATAAAGCCGCTGTTTCGGCTATTGAAAAATTTTCCCAAGCTGGTCTTCTCGATTGTATTGTTTATACATTTGCAAAGACAGAAACGGGTATAAATAATGTTAACCGTGATGATATTGTTCATGTAATCGAGCTTGCCCGCAAAAATAATGCACGCTGGGCAGTCTTTCACGGCTTTGTCCCCTTTAGCAAAGAGAGCATAAAAGCAGATCCCATACCACAACAATATGAATGGGCCTGCAACACACTCTATGACTTAATGCAAGAATACAAAGATAAACCTGAAATTAACGTGTACATTCCCTTCATGGCACGCGTTGCCAAACAACGCGAAATGCCCAACTTTGATGAATGGTACAACAACTTTTTCCTAGGACGATGCTGGTTTGGCAAATTTCTAAGCATAGCCGAAAACGGCGACGCCATACCATGCAGCTACAATGACGTTTACCGCGCAGGAAACATTAAAAACAAACCTTTAAAACAAATCTGGCAAGACATGGAAAACAGTAAATTCTTCACCAAAGCACGAGACAAAAACAACCTCAAAGGCAAATGCGGCATATGCGAATACAAACACCTATGCGGAGGATGCAGAACAACAGCACTATTCTACACAGGCAACATACACGGCTCCGACCCCAGATGCCCATACATACCCACAGCCTTAAAAAATATGAATAAACAATAAAAAACTACATAATGAAACCTATCTATTGTTGCCTACTGTTTATAGTGGTTAATAGTAATAGATTTCATCGAAATGATCTGTAGTTTTCTCTCCATTAACTGTTTCCTTATAAGCATGCGAGTCAAGATTATCCATAAACATTGTTGCCTGCGAGTCAATCATATCAATAAGATGAACAATATATGCATAAACCGTTTTTGCCTTCATCTCATAAATATGATGATGCCCGCGTATAATTGAAAGCAGCCGATAAAAGAATGCTTCATCAAACAATTCAACTATATACTCTTTTATTTCATACATCATCTCACAGCCATATTCACTATGAGAAATAAAACTGTTCTTAACATAATCACCCATGTAAAACTCTCGAACTTTGCCTATATCATGACAGATAACCCCCACATAGATAAGATCACTAAAAGGTAAAAGACGGGCATCATTATCAATCATAGTTTTTGCTATCCGAAGCATCTTAATAGTATGATACGCAAGACCCCCAGGGCAAGCATCATGTAAAAGCTTCGCTGCGTACTCTGTAAAAAATCGTTCCTTTATATTCCCTGTAATAATTCTATCTATTAATAATCTAACCTTGGGATTGGTATTGTCCAAAAATCCATAAAACTCCCCCTCGAGTTTACCCATATCGTAACCTGGCAAAAAATCTAGCGGAGTATATCCAAAACTGTCAGCTTTAACAGATTCAAACACAATAGACGGTATATTATTCCAAGTATCAATAACGCCCGAAACCGCTATAACCCTGCTAACAGCAATTAAAGAACGAAAACTCTCTATTGACTCACGCCATACCTTAAAACCAATGCTACATCCCTGATTACTAACATATCCAGTAACAAAAGTGTCCCCCGACTTTGTCACTCTATAATCAAAAGAGCGAACAAAAACACTGCCACTAACCTTATCACCCTTCGACTTCATCAACGCCGCTTTAATATCAATTTTCAACAATAAACCTCCTATACTTTACTGACAATATCTACTACAACAAGTCTAATGATAACTCTAATTATAAAAACACTTTTGAACATAACAACAGTTACACTTAACACAGCACTATAGTATCCTATTTCCTGTTATCTAATTACACACCGCTAAAAAGAGTGTAAAAGAAAAAATATAACTCATTTTTTCTAACACTTAGCACCAAGTAAGAACAGAATTGAACTGGTGTTTAGAAATGTTTTTAACACTCCAACGTTATTAACGTCCTGTTTTATCCTTGAAGTGTTAAAAAACGCTTTTATGGACTAAAAATTAGAAATAAACTCTGTTGGGCGGGTAGATCAGTCTGGTATGATCGCCACGTTGGCATCGTGGAGGTCGCGGGTTCAAATCCCGCCTCGTCCACCAACTGTTTATTGCCTCTTTTTATGTTCTAAGAGTTTTTAGATTGCGTGTTTGTGTATTGGTTTTGTTAATTGTATTTTTCGGTTTTTGGCAAAGAGTTAAATTTATTGTTCGTTAAGGTTCTGTGTGGTTTGGATGCTCTGCGGTTGTGAGGTTCTTACGCCTTTAGGTGGAACTGATGTTCCTACGGTGTGTATGAAGAATAATTTGAAGTGGTTAGGTAGTTATACTTGGCATACTTCAACTGTTAAGGGGGTTGCTAATGCTAGAAATGAGTTGTTGAGGAAGGCTACGGCTCCATTGGTTTTGTGGTTGGATTCTGATATAGCGTTAGATTTTGATCCTTTTCCTGTTCTTTATGATGTTATGCAAAAGTTTGGTGTGTCAGGTGTTTGTGCGGGTCAGTTAACGGTTGGTAGTAAATGGTTTCTTAAAGTTGCTGCTGAGATGGATAGGTTGGAGATAGAGCGGCATGGTGGTGTAAAGATTGTTGAGTCTAGGGCTTTTCAGTGTGCTCTCTATAAGCGTGAAGATCTGCTTAAAGTAGGTGATTTTAATCCTGTTTTTGATGTTGCCGGAGAAGATAATGATGTAGTGAGGCGTATGTTAGCGGCTGGGTTGTTAGTTTTGCATAGTAATAGGATAATTGTTAAGCATCATGTTAATGAGAAGACATATTGGGGTAAATTTAAGGGTTATCATGAAGGGTTTAGGCGGCTTGCTGCAACTATAAATGTTGAGTATCAGCCTGAAGTGCAAGGGTCTGCTTTTGATTTTAGTATGTTTCGTCGTATGCCTTTAAAGTATCCGCTTTATAAATTGAAAGAAAAACTTTCTCTTATGTGAGGAAAAGTGATGGTTGCGCCTAAATTTTTAACTTTTTTTGTTACAAATAAATGTAATGCCATGTGTAGTCATTGTTTTAACTGGAAAGCTCCTACAATTAATGAGTTAAGTTTGGATGAGATTAAAAAAATTGATTTTAGTGTTTTTGATTCTGTTTCCATTACTGGTGGAGAACCAACTTTACGTGTTGATCTTGCAGAAATTTGTAGGCATGTGGTTAAGAATAAAATTTATTTAAATACCAACGGTCTAATGCCTCAGCGTATCATGGAGGTCATTGAGAAAGTAGGTGCTGATTTAGTTAATGTCACTGTTTCTCTTGATGGTCTTAGGGATTTACATGATAAGCTTCGTAGTGTAGCCTGTTTTGATGCTGCCGTTGAAACTATACAGCTGTGTAAAGATGCCGGTGTAGATGTTACCGTTCTTACAACTGTTTCTCGTTTTAATATGGCAAATATTTCTTCATTTATAGATTATCTTAAGGCGTCAGGTTTGTATGCTAGAAGAGGTGATATAGTTTTCAATATGGCTCGTGGGGTTGAGCATGTTTTCAATTTTGACTCTTCTATTGGTTTTTACCATAACCCCCGTCATGATGAGGTGATATTATCTCTTGTAGAGCTTCAACATGTTTACTCTCAAATAGCATCGTATATGGTTAATCAGAATAGGGTGGTTTGGGAGTACTCTATTAAAATGCTCTGTGAACATAAAAAACTTGTTGATTGTTACGCAGGAAATCTAGACATGGTTCTTCACGCTAACGGCGATGTTGCTGCATGTGAATACTCCAAACCATTTGCAAACATTAAAGATTATAATTTTGATCTTCTCGCATTATGGAATAGCAAAGCCGCTGATAATACTCGAAACAAGTTAAACCGCTGCTATTGTATACATCCCTGTAATTTGAACACGGCAATTCCAAGAACATTTACAGGTGCTCTCAAACTTGCACCCGACATAGCTAGAAACAAGATAAAACAGTTCAAAAACAAATTGTAACGTCTACTTGACCTGATTTGCATTATAGCAACTTGATTTTACATTGATAGTTTATATATCTTGGTTGTGTATGGTTCTTTAGGTAGTTATTTGACATGAGAGCAA
>WRGM01000085.1 GCA_009787175.1 Candidatus Bathycorpusculum fermentans
AATTTGCATATGTAGCTGTGTTTGTTGCGCAAAAAATGGCATGAAAGGTTAAATGTTAACGAAATTTTCGCTGAGAGCTAAATACATACCTTTCTTTACTACCTCAAGATACACACCACATTTAACCTGCACATCCCCACTAGAAACGTTAGCTACAGCTACAACCATGCTACTACCTCACCAATAACATCACTAGTGGCAACATTTTAACTGCAAGAATTTAAACTTACCAAACACAGAACATAACGTACCACCAGTTAACATTCCTGGCAGATTATTAATTAATTGATCGTCGCATTACGCCACCGGCGATTCTTTTGTATTTATAGCCGTCATGTTCAATCCACTCGGTGAAGGAAACATTTCGGGTTATGTGTAAAATGTCTGAGGGTAGCTCAGAATATTTTGTGTAGGCACAAAACTCGTATGGGATAGGTTGGTCACCTTTATGTTTAGGTTTTGGTGTACGTGTTTCCCAAACAGTTTCCTCATCAGCAAGAGCGGGTTCGTTCTCTGAAACGTTACTAACCATATTTGTTGCTATAACGTATCCTTCTTGTGGGCTGTAGGCTTTTCCGGCGATTAGTAGTTTTCGTAGCGTTTTTTGGTCAGCAACATCATTAATTTTAGTTAGTGTAGAAATCTGCTTTAATATAGCTGCTTCGGGGTCACTCATGTTTCTTCACACGATAAACAGTTAGCTTATGTAATGTTTGAATGTAAAGTTTTCGTTTGCCTATCTGGCTATCTGAAAATTAGTCGTCTGAAGTAGATTATTAAGCTAATTATTACGCTGGCTATTATGCCTATGCTTATTGTAAGTATTAGGTTTCCTCGGTTGTGCCAGAAGGATTGCTGATTGTTTTGTGGGGGTGTTGCTATTGTTTGATATTGGGGTAGGTCTGTTGATATTTGTATGAGTTTCATTAGGGGGTAATTGTCTATCATGTATTCAAAAACTTGATAGGGTGTATCGCCTATACCGTCACCGTCTGCATCTACGCCTGTATATGTGCTCCAATAATTGCCTAATGTATCATTATTCCATGTATTGCCTGCAGAGTATGTATCGCCGTCAGGGAATAATGTGGGAAAATGTGTTTCAATACATTGTACGGTATTGTTGATAAAGTTGTTATAGTAAAAAGTGTTATTGCTAGATGCTGAATGTATACCTACAGCATATTGGCAGGAGGTCACATTGTTTTCGGTAAAAATGTTAAAATGTGATGCCCCAAGTAACACGCCTGTTATGCAGTCTTTAAGCAGATTACCGGCTATTTTGTTATTTGAGCTTAAAATGGATTTAATAGCGCAGTCATGATTAATAATTATATTATTTTTAACATCATTATTAAAAACTCCGCCAAATTCAATATTACCCAACTGTATAGCAACAGTTTCAGCACCGGCAACACGCACACTTTCAGCATCAACAGAATATATTGTATCTAAAAGGGCATTATTATATATTGTATTAAAATTTGAATCCCTATACAATTTTACACATGCACTAGAACCGGTAATAAGGTTATCAAACACTTTATTATATGTGCTAGCATCAAGCGTTAGGGAACTTAGCTGGCTATTATGAAGACTATTTTGACTTGAATTAACTAAAAGAACATGCCCGCTACTATTAACTACTTCACTCTTTACAGTATTAATTAACTGTATAGAAGTAACATAATCATATAGAGGCGCAACACTTTTTACAACAATATTACTGCAATTAAAAAGATAAACAAGCCCAGCCTCATTAAACACCTGATTAGACAAACCGTCAAGATAAATTAATGGCTTCCCATCTACAGCATTACCAGAAGCAACAGTATTATCAGAAAATAGACTATAAATTCTACAACCAAGAAAATTGTTACCATTCAAACTCGTATTTCTCGTCAAATTACCCAAATAAACACCACCCCGAGGAGTCTGACAGGTAAAAACATTATCAGAAATCACCGTCTGAGAAGCATCATTAAGATAAATACACCATCCAACATCCCTAAGCCTCTCACTACTCACATCATGACTAGCATCAATTTTATTATTAAGAATTTTATTACCAAACGCAGAAGGTCTACTTAGATAATTTGAATCAGAAGGCAAATTCTCAACAGTCCAAAAATCTACACCTCGACTAAAACCACGAATAACAAAATTTTCAACAGTAACATTCTGACCTCTCAACAAACAAATAGCAGACCCCACACCAGAACCCTGAATAGTATAACCATTACCATTAAAAATTATATTACTACACTCCACAAAAATAAACGCTTCACTCTGACCAACAGACGCAGATAAATCACCATCTAAAGTATACACAGTACCACTACGCCGAATTTTATCAGTACCCGTTACTGACCCATCTGCCCTAATTCTAATAACATTAGACCCTTGAGCATTAACAACAGTAACAGGGAAGAATATGATAAAAACAGATAGCAATAAGGAAAGAATTAGCAGAGTAGCTATCGCCTTAGACATACAAATCAGAGGAGTATAACACATACCCTTTCTTATAGCTTACGAAAAACCAGTAAAACACATGTTTACCATTTAAATATTATAACGCATTTCTCTGCCTGAGAGTTCAAGCCTATGCAACTAGAAGAAATGAAAAAAGAAATTGAAACACTAGTTATAACAAAAGGTTTCTACAACAAACCCGAAGATATACCTAAAAAACTACTCTTTGCATTTATAGAACTAGGCGAAGCTAGCGATGCATGGAAAAAAGGACTCCCAGAAGAAAAAATCGCAGAAGAAATAATAGACGTAATATTTTACATCCTAGACGCAAGCCGACTTGCCTGCCCAAATACAAACATGGATGAAACATTCAAAAAGAAACTAGAAAAAAACCTAAACAGACCATACCAATACGGAGAAGGACACCGCGCCAACTCACCCTAAAAATTTACCAGACAACAATGTAAATGTTGAAGTAACGTGAGCTTTACTTACCCAAGAAACCTAAAATTCGAATGCAATAAATGTACCCTCTGCTGCGGAAACACAAAAGAAAAAACACGACACGTAATAATACTTGAAAATGAGGCAGATGAAATACAAAAACAAACAAACATTAACATAAACGATTTTTGCTTTGAAATTACAAACCAACAACCCTACAGGTACGAAATGAAAAAACAACAAGATGAGAAATGTTTTTTCCTTAAAGATGATACCTGTAGCATTTACAGTTTTAGACCACTAATCTGCAGATTTTACCCCTTTGAGCTAAAATTTGATGAAAAACAACAAACATACATATTTACAGCAACAACAGAGTGCCCTGCAGTAAATCATGGAAAACGCCTAAACCAGATATATTTTAAAACATTATTTTGGTTAGCAGAAGAAAAAATGCTATAAAAAATCACATCTGAGATAGCACATCACTTTTTTCAAGCATATAACCACAGTAGTGACATTTTAAGATAAGAGGCTCTACAGATTCAACACTAAAATTAGACACTATAGGCTCATCACTATTTGTTATACAAACAGGATTTACACATTTTACTATACCGCCTATAGTTTTAGGAAGCTTTACCTCAAGCTTTTCCACAACAGCATAATTCCTAATTATATTTATAGAAGCATGAGGCGCAACGAGTGCAATTCGATTAACTTCATCAGAATTTAACGCGCGACCTTCAATTTTTACAATATCCTTTGTACCAAAATTTTTACTATGAACATTAATAGCTATAGTAATAACACGCTTTTCCTTACACGTAATCCCTAAAATCTTTACAACATCTAACGCATAGCCGCCACTTATGTGATCAATAACAGTGCCATCCTTAATTTTTGAAACACGCAAATCCACTTCATTCATAAATATCCAACAAGAGTATATGCACATTTAACAGATAAGGTTTACACAAACAACCAACTCCAAACATGGTTAACATCTAGCACATTTTTAGTAATTTCCTACATCACCCACATATTTAGCAGTCCATCTTTCATAATCCTTTTATATTTGGTATATGTGATGTGAATATAATTAATATTCAAAGAATGCGATAATTATGATGGAACCAAGTAAAAAACCGTTGAATGTACTAATAAAACAATTGCACGGAAACATTGAAGTTGTCCTAAAAAACGGATGCGACTATAAAGGAAAAATGATAAAATGCGACGGTCATATGAATATCCTTCTTGAAGGCGCAACAGAATTCAAAGACACACAGGCCATCACAAATTATGGCAATGTGTTATTACGAGGAAATAATGTATTATACATTGTTTTAGACTCAAACAAACCCTAAAAAACAATATTCCCAATTTTACCCGTAACGTAATCGTAGGCAAACTCGGCATCAACTTCCACCTCAAACCTACGATTAAAAAATGTTAACACATTTTGAATATCCCGACGCAAAAGCTCAACCGCATTTAAATGATCCACAGAAACACATTGAGGCCAATCAATAATCAATACATGCATATCAGATTGTAAAATAATATTATACTCACTTAAATCACCATGCACAACACACGCCTTAAGATAAGCCCTTCGCATATTACACAAAATCTCCTTTAAAACACACCTGGGATTAACAAGCCTACGCCATTTAGACAACTCACCCCCCTCAATAATACCCATAACAATAGCATGCCTACTATAACTAAGAGGTCTAGGCACAGACACCCCCTTCTCATAAGCCAACAAGAGAGACTGAAACTCTTTCTCAGCAGCAAGACGCGACTGAAAAAGCCAAGAAGAATGCTCACAAATATAACCACGCTTACGACGAGTCTGCCTAAAACTCACCCGCCCAAGCCTATGAAACTTTACCGCAACAGTCTCCCCCATAGGCGTCAGCGCCGTATAAACATCAGCCTCCTTACCCACACCAATAGTCTGCCCAAAAGACGAAATAACACCAGACTTTACAAAAGCATTAATAGCTAAACAATCATAACCCGCATAATTCAACGTATACCCAACAGATACACCCTTAGTATGATGAATTAAACCCAATTTGTGCAATTTACTAAGAACAAAATCAACCCTATCCATAGGCACCTTAGCATACCTTTGTATCTGCTCCCGGGGAACAAACTCACGCTTACTTAAAGCAACCTCAATAACATTTAAAATACGAAAATCCTCAACCTCCAATTTACGAAAAACCTGCACCACAAGATCAGCACTTGTCATATTATATATGTTAACTACTAGCCATTATTAAGCACTCACCCAAAAAGAAGCAATACTATAAAAACAAAAAAGAATTCAACATAAACACATAAACACTAACAATGAAGAAAAGAACAGTACAAACAACAGAACGACAAACAACAATTACAAACAGTAAACTTAGACCCAACAACCATACAGATATAGGCACCTTCCTCAAAATACAGCGTCTATACTTGCAATCTTGTGCCTCTTTTATTAAAATACAGGCATAAACTCACCACGATGAAACATATCAATAGACCCGTTGCAACTGCAATAACAGTAGTTTCATTAGAGATAAAAGTTCTTAAAGTGCTCTCACTCCAGTGTCCATTTGAAGGTGCAACTGCAATAGCAGTAGTTATATTAGAGGTAGCTGAAGAAGTCAGGCAATCAAGCGAATTATAACCAACGGGTACATATTGCTCAATAGTACCGTTTTCACCTACTATATACAGAATATCAGCAATAGTTACTATGCAGTTTAATCCATTATACATATTCCCTATAGGTCTAGGTTTAGCAGTTGACCAAACATCACATGCAGGGTCATAAACCCAGGTAAACGTTTGAACTGTATCTTGATCAATTTCTGTCAACCCAAAAACATAGACATTTTCAGGTGCATACACACCAGATGTCACACCAGCAAAAAAACTAGCATACTTTGTAAATTTGGTAGCTGTTTGCCCCTCACACCATTTATCAGTCTCTAAATCATAAATCCTAAAATTTAATGAAATATCACTAACATACATTGGAAGACAAAACATAAGGAGCAGCTTTTTTTATCCATAAATCCTTCACTTGATTATACACAAACATCTTCCATCCCGCTTCACTTGAACATATAACAAAAATTTGCTCATCTATTACCCGAACGATTATATTACTTGTATTAACGGGTAAAGAAGCTTTACGGATCCAATTATCCTCATATGAATTATACATATACATCTTTCCATCATAAGTTATAACAAAAAGTTGGTTGTTTATCACACAAACGCTCGGGCTACTTACATTAATCCGTAACTCCCGCTGTTTTACGTAATCGAGACACATTTTTACACAATTGATGTTTAAATTCGCGTTAAACATCATATTAAAGA
>WRGM01000086.1 GCA_009787175.1 Candidatus Bathycorpusculum fermentans
ATTCCAAATCGTGGGATATGCATACAATTGTTTTTGGTTTACTCATAAATGTACTAGAATTTGGACGTAAACTATTTTGAATCATGACCAAAGCTCAAGCATAATCTTCCTTTTTTTATTTTTAGTTTAAACCCTGTTGAACTTTTTAAGAAGTAATTTTTAAAAATTAGTATTACTGTTTTGTTTTTTCTCTATTTGTTTTATTCTCTTTTGGAAGTAAACAAACAAAGCAACCATGACAACACTCATTGCTACAACAATAAGCACACAAATAACCAAAACATCCCCTACACCCAAACCCCAAATAGACTGCCCATTACCACCATTAGATGAACCACCACTACCCCCATCAGGCAACCCATTACCTCCATTGCCTGAACCACCGCCATCACCATCAGACGATCCACCGTTTCCATTAGAATGCCCACCATTACCACTCGATGATCCATCATCAGGATATTCTGGGTATATATCATTACCGATAGATTTAGCTGTATTACCAGAAATCACCACATCTGTCATAGAAAAACGGCCAAAGACTCCACCACCGCGGTCAGCATTATTACCCGTAATTATACCGCCTAACAGCGGTTCACCATTAGGGCTGTAAATACCCCCTCCATCCATAGTTGCCGTATTATATGAAATTTCGCCACCAAACATACTAAACTTGCCCGGCATGGATCCGCCAATGGCTACAGGCCTAGCTACGCCGCCCCCATTACCATCAACTTTGTTACCTGAAATTTTGCCGCCCCGCATCTCAAAAACACTTTGGCTACCTCCGCTGAATACACCACCACCCAAACCATGGCCACCAATAACCTCGTTATTTGAAATTTCGCCACCAAACATACTAAACATGCCACCAGCATTATACACGCCACCACCCCTACCTGTGGCTTTATTGTTAGAAATTGCACCACCATACAACTCAAAAACGCCTCCCCATATGCAGACTCCACCCCCCTCAATGCGAGAAACTTGCGCATTATATGTATATGTGTTGTCGGAGATTTCGCCCTTATACATGATAAACTGCCCATTTTCCATAACATATACACCTACACCCTCCGCGTCATTTGTATGAGTCACAACAATACCATCAAGCCGTAGTACTCCATCACCCTCAACAGTAATTGTGCTTGCACCATCTGTACCAATTAGCTTGTAAAATCCCGATGTCTTGTTGCTTGTTAGGGTGATATCTTTGTTAGCTGAAATAGTAAGGGAGCTATTTGTTAGGGTGATGTCTTTGCCAAGAGCAATAACAATAGATTTGCCTGTTTGTACATTATTAACTGCCTCTCTAAGTTCCGTCTCATCATTAACAATTTTATCCACAGATGCTCCTAAGGCAAAACAAGAAACACCGCCATCACTACTAAATACAGAAGCAAAACAAGAAGATGAAAGCAACACTACAACCAATAAAGAAACCACAAACAAAAACCAACGACGAGAAACACCAAACGTATTAAACATACACATAACCACCCAATATACCTTTAACAATAAACGTTTGATATTATTATTTTTTTTCTTTTTGTATGTTCATTTGCCCTGGCATTTTTGCTGTCTGTGAAAGGGGTGTTTTGGGCGGTTTAAAAATTCTCAGTGCTTAAGGGGTTGGTGACTGTTATGTGGAATATTGGATACAGTTTCGACGAAGAGAGGTTACGTGGTTATGTTTTGTTAGGTGTGGTTTGGGGTGGTGGGTTATTTGTCTGAGTTGATACAAACACTTTGGTTTGAGGATACTGGTTTTTTGCATGAGCAAATGTTAGATACACCTGTAGGCAGGTTTTCTATACGACAAATGTGCCTCTTTCTAGTTTTTGGCCTTTTAGCCTGGATAACTTCTCTTGCTTTTGATGATTTGGTTCTTAAAATTGTGGTTGCTGGAGCCACATTTTTTACCGGAGCCGCTCTGTTCACAAGAAAAATAAAAACCATCTCACCTGAAGCACACCTACTCTGGTGCTTCAAAAAATTTTTACAAACATTAAAACAAAAAAAGACCCCCCAAACAAAGAACAAACAATCTATTAAACCAGCCTCAAAAAACAGTTTACTCTCAACAACAATAAGCATACCAACAAAAATTACAAACATCCTAAAAGACCACTCAAGAAAAACCCTCAACAACAAAAACTTTAAAGTAAATATAAACAACAACACCCACTCAAACAACACAACAACCAACCAAAAAAGGCTACTTTTACACCTACCCCACACCAAACCACCCCAACCTTTCCCAAATAACCATCCAACCCAAAGACGCTACAGAAGCCATCCAACAAATAACAGTAAACACAACCTCCAAAAAAAAAGAAAAGAAAAGAGATTAATCAAAATGCAAAAACTAAACCTTAGATCTAAACTTAAACAACAATCCCAACAACCCACCTACACCTACGAAGTGTTCCCCGTAAACTATGTCATGCTGCCAAAACAAAAACGCCAAGAAACCCTTAGCCACTTCCAACGCCTCCTAAACAGCCTACCCTGCCAAACCACCCTATCAGCAACAAAAACACAAAAAACAATACAAATCACCGAAAACGAACTAACCACCACCTACTACCGCTTCTTCCTCAAAAGCCTAGAACCTGTGGATTGGCTAATCGAACAATGCAACTTTAAACAACAACCCCTCACTGAATTACCAAAAACAAAAACCACCAAAACCTTCCCAAAACACCTTATCCTTGAAAACGACAAACTCCAAAAAACCTTCACCCTATACCAACTACCCGGAAAACTCTTACCCGGATTTATCAGCGAACTCTATGGATTATGCGAAAAAGTACAAATAAACATCAACCCCCTCCCACCCGAAACCGCCACCACCCAAATGAGCAAATATCTACGCCTACAAAAAAGCATCCTACTCGCCGACCAAACCAAAGGCAGACTACCCAAAGAAGAAACCAAACTCAAACACGACATGGCACAAACCACCTACCAAGGATTAATAACGGGAAGTACACGATTATTTGAACTAAAAGTTAACCTTACCCTTGAAGCTGACAACCTTGAAGACCTCAAACTAAAAACCAAAAAACTCAAAGACACACTCCAATCCCGATTCATACGCCTCGACTGCCCCCTATACTTCCAACAAGAACTCACCAACGGCACCACAGGCAAAAAACTAGTAGTAGACACCACAACCCTTAGCAGCTTTTTCCCGTTTGTCTCCGCAGATTTAATCGAAAGCCCCGGCGGAGTCTTTCTTGGCATCAACCGACTAACTGGTGCGCCCATCGTGTTTGACCCACATATGCGTATGAATCAAAATGCCATAATTATGGGAAAAAGCGGTGCAGGTAAAAGCTTCACCTCAAAAATCCTCCTAACCCGCTTGCTACAAAAACATCCCAACCTAGCCTATTACATTGTTGATCCTGAGAACGAATACGGAAACGTTGGCAAACTCTTGGGTGCTGATGTGTTAGATGTTACCACAGAGAAGAATTGGGGTTAGATCCCGTTCAGATTTTTAGCGATAATAAGGATACTGCGGCAGGTATTCTTGCAGATTTGGCATGTGTAGAGGGTAATCGAAACTATCAAGAACTACGAAGCATAGTGGGGGCAAGCCGCGATCTTTTAGAAGTGTATCAAAACAGTCCTCCCAATTTGAAGGATCAACTGGAAACCTTCATCACTGGACCCGACAGCTTCTTAACTATGGGTCAATCACAAATTTTCTCCCAAAGGATGGTCTTCAACCTAAGCGCTCTACACCGTCAACTTGCCATGACTCAGAGACGAAGCCTAACTTTCCAAGCTGCAAACATACTAGTTTTCAGCAAAATCTGGCAAATGCTTGACAATCAAAAATTTCTGCCTCTACACATTCCAAAACTGGTAATCATTGACGAACTCTGGCTCTACACTGCACTGCCTGCGTCAGCTAGTTTTCTTGAAGGCGTCTCGCGCCGAGGCAGAAAACGAAACGTGTTGCTGCTACTAAACTCACAAAGGCTTGCCGACATTTTGGAGAATCAGGCTGGTAAAGCCGTTATTGAAAATTGTGCCACGAAGATTATGCTAAGGCAAGACGAGTCCGCCATAAAACTGGCTGGGCAAAC
This sequence comes from Candidatus Bathycorpusculum fermentans, assembly GCA_009787175.1. Taxonomy (GTDB): domain Archaea; phylum Thermoproteota; class Bathyarchaeia; order Bathyarchaeales; family Bathycorpusculaceae; genus Bathycorpusculum; species Bathycorpusculum fermentans. The sequence continues at coordinate 4,101 of WRGM01000086.1, forward strand.
CCTTGGTCTATCCACTGCTGAAATGGAAACCCTTTTAGAGTTAGAGCAGGGTCAAGGGCTAATCACCGCAGGCGATATCCATCTCCCAATAGATTTCGTTGCAACCCAGAGTGAATATACGGTTTTTACAACAAAACCCACTGAACGAGCCAACTCAACACCATAGACTGTTTGGAAGCTGGGGTATGATTAAAGGTTTGAACAGAAGGAGGAGGTGGGCTGTGATTATTTCTTAGGAAGGTTATTAACATGTGTTATTGACATAAAATTTGCATTAGGAAAATCATTTCTCCTCCTTTAATTAATAGTGTACACTAAAAAAATAATAATTATATGTTAATAACATATGTTTTTAACAAAAAAAGTGTAAAACAAAACATATGTTACTAACATAAATTCAAAAACAAACAAACAAGCAGAAATAAAGAAAAAGAGAAAACAGGATGGTTTAAGGGTGACTCGGCAAGCTAATCCGGATATTAAAGACAATCTGCATGTTCGCGCTAAAAATGAGTCTGAGCGGCGGCTCATCGGAGATCTCAAACAATTGGCAAGGCAAGACGGTGTCGAACTCTCCGAACTGGTCTTCGAAGGTATCCTTCTCATGTTCAAAGCTCACCATTGGCCTCCCGGCAATCCTCAACTTCAACTTACAGTTTTTCAAAAAGAACAACCACCCCCAACAAACAACAATAACTGCACTTGTGGACAACCAATAGAAGTAACATATGGCTTTTGGACCGACACAACCACTCACAAATCTTGTAAACACTGCTTCAACAAAATCCCCCACCACAAAATACAACACTACCAACTAAAAAAACAACCCACAAAAATAAATAAATAAATAAATAAACAGAACGCCTAACATATATGAACAATAAAAAGGCACAAATAGAGTCAACTCAAAATAGAGTACAAAAATTTAACCCACCCGATTAGAAAAACGCTGATTTCACAACACAATTTTATTTTCAATGCCTCCTTCAGAAAAATATACTAGTTTTACAAGCCAAATGGCACCAAAATTCTTGAAAAAGGGCAAATCTTTGCTTCAGAAAGCTTTTCTATAGTGTCACACACAATAAAATACGCCCATGTTAACTACCACATACATAGAAACACATCGAGTATACCTGAGCACATATAACAAAGATTTTTATATTTTGATCTACCATCATAATCTATACTTCAAACATGTGGTAAAGAAAAATGGCGAAGCCCTATCCAATTCCAGTTTTAGACAGAAAAACCTTCGAAGAATTTGAACGTCAAATTAAGAAGGATCCTACACCATTACAGAGTGAAATGATGGAAAAAGGCATCGCTGTTTACAATAAAATTGAACAAAAACAGTAAATTACGTACGTAAGGTTTACTGGATATGGATGGACATTGGCAGAGAAAAGTACTTAGTGCTGAGTCAAATTTAAAAGATTTTAACTGCACTCAAGGCGACACACTTGGATTAGACAAATTCATCCATGATGAAGCACTAGATTATCAACGCGAGGGAACAGGTGTAACTCACCTTTTTTATTAGGTTGAAAGGTTACAAACTTTCAGTAAGCCACATGTAAATGCGGTAAGACCACTTGTCTTTGGGAAAAAAGGGTTAAAGCTAACAACTCTGACAGATTTGCTTCACAGCCCTTAAAAATAATTCGTTAATTTTGACTTTCGTATTTTTGATTTTTAAAGCTTCACGATTCTTATGGGTGTGACTATCGTGTTTGACCTCGTGATTACGATTGAAAATGTTGTTATGATTGGCACCTTTAGCGAAGGCATAAACTTGGATATTGCAAACCAAAAATTAGAGGACTCAAAGCGTAATTGGCAAAGATTTCCCGGCTTAGCTTTCAAACTAAAAACGTCTCCAGCCACCTTTCTCCTCTTCCAAAGCGGAAAATTTGTCTGCACCGGTACCAAAACAGAAACTAAGGGTAAACAAGCCATAAACCAACTCTTAAACATATTAAAAACAAAAGACCTAGTATCAAACAATTGCGTTTTCGATTGTGATGTAAAAAATTTGGTAGCCTCCGTAGACATAGGCGGCGCATCAATCGCGCTGGAGCAGTTCACACGCGAGTTTGAATCAATCTATGAACCCGACCGATTTCCAGCCGCCGTCTACAAATCAACTGAACAAAACGCAACCTTTCTTGTGTTTTTAACAGGTAAACTGATCTGCTCAGGCATAGCCGATGAAGAAACATTGAAACAAGCAATAAAAGACTTCTACAACCAACTCGTAGAAAAAAAAGCTATCGAAAAAATCCTAAGCCCTTTATCGTAGATTAAAAAACTAGATAACCCGTAATTCCCTAAAATTTACCTACCGTATTAGTGATTGCTTCGAGTATAGTTTTTTGTTTTTTAGTAGGCTCAGAAGGCAAGA
>WRGM01000087.1 GCA_009787175.1 Candidatus Bathycorpusculum fermentans
TACCTGATACAACACCAAAATTTGACACCCTACAAGGAGCTGTATACAACTACCTTGAACATTCAAATTCTTAAGTTAATCCGCTATACCTACAACACCACTATAGAGAGATACATCATGTACTGCATAACCTCCAATAGCATAAATTTTTCCATCAACAGCAACAACACCCAAACTCGCCCGTGCTTGACTCAATGGCGCTTTTGTATTCCAAGAATTTTCAACTAATTCTGAGGCTGAAACAGAACTAAACACTGCTGTAAACAAGCTAAGTAATAAGATGGAAAGTAACATTAAAGGAAAAGAATTTACGCATATACAGTCGCCAGCAACGTTTATGTTTTTTTTATTTAAAGGTTTTGTAAATTTCTCTAATTCAGCGTTACAAAAGGTAAAAGCAGTTTTTTTAAAAAAATGTTATATACCAAATAGGGTAAGGGTACACATGATGTGTAGTGTTATAAGGATACGGTAGACCATTTGAAGAAGTAGGAATACTACCTGTAACAGTAAGAAAAGCCATGTTATTTCGATATGCTTTTTCAGCTATTACTGTCGCCAAGTTCGCCAACCTGCAAATGAAGGGGAACCAACTTTCCAGATAAAAACAGGTGAACTAAAATTTTTACCCTGTAGTTTTTTAGTAGTTCCAGTTCTTTTTTTGCTCTTTCAACAATTTCACCTGTAAACAGTTTTATAGCTATACATTCACCGAATTTTACAGAATAAAAGTCTGTTGAAATTTCAACTATTTCTTGTAGTAATTCGGCGCATTCCTGGTTAGTTAATTGGTGTCGTTGAGTTTTTTCGATTTTTTCTACAACCTCTACTGTAAAATATGGTGTTTGCTGGTCTTTTTAACAATGATTTTTGTATGTAACTCTGTTAACGAGACAAACGGGTTATTGTATGATACCATCTGTGACATAGCCCTTGGAATAGTTATACCAGTGACTGGGCATATATTTATTGATGGTACTATTGAATCAGAGTTTTTAAGCGTAGCATCACGGTCATTAATTATCAAGGGTACACTCATTGTTGTTCAGCCATTGTTATTGTGCTATTTTCATTTATTGCCGTTTTCCACTTAGAACTTAACTCGGATGAGCCGAAACCAAAACGAGCAAAAATTCTGTACAATTTACACATGATTTTACTCGTAAGATACTAACGTGCGGGTTAATCCAACAGAATATAAAAACATATTAGACAAACTAACGTCACTTGTTTGTAGTGTTAATTTATGTTAATTAAAGGATATCTGTTAACGTGTTACATTTAAGGTGGACATGGCGTGTTTGTTGCAATATGTTTTTTAATGTTTTTAATTTTTTGTTAGGGTGATGTTTATGGTAGTTGAGAATTGGGTTCCAATGGATGGGGATACTTTTGTTACTAGTGATGGTTTCATAATGAATACGTTTGGTTATGAGCATCCTGGGGCTCAGTTGTTTGCGTTTCTTAAGTATATTCCAGCTAAGTATAAGGATATGTTTAATGTTGAGATGCTTGAGCGTACTTGGATGTATAAGCAAACTGAGTTGTTTCGTGCAGAGAAGCTCTATACTGCAAAAAACTATCAGACATTTATTGAAGCTTTTCGGAAAAACTTTCCCGATTATCTTTTCTATGACGAAAATCGGGGTAAAGAAATAATTGCGGCTCCTTTAAATCGTATTGAAGAGGTTTTTATACCAAGAAACCGTCTGGTTTGGTTGCAGAATTTGTCAGTGCGTGATGAGCTTCAAAATAAGGCGTTGGATCTTGTTGAGTTAATTAGTAATGAGTCGGGTGTGGCTACTTCTGATTTGGGTTTGCATGGTTCATTAGCTCTTAATATGCATGCGCCGCATTCGGATATTGATCTTGTAGTGTATGGTACGGATAATTTTCGTCATGTGGAGGCGGCTATTGAGAGGCTGGTAAATTCTGCAAAGTTGTCGTATATTGTTGGTAATAGGTTGGATGCGGCTCGTAAGTTTCAGGGGCGTTATTTTGGTAAGATTTACATGTATAATGCTACGCGTCAGTTTGAGGAAGTTGTTGTAAAGTTTGGTCAATATAGGTATACGCCGCTTATGTCGGTGCGTTTTCAGGCTCTTGTAGATAGTGACCGGGAGACTATGTATCGTCCGGCGACTTACAAGATTTCGGGGTATAAGCCCTTAGATGTTGCGTCTGAATTGTCTGCTGAAAAGGTTCCAACGCAAGTGGTGTCAAATATTGGTTGTTATCGTAATATTGCTAAGCAGGGTATGGAGATTAAGGTTTCAGGTAGACTTGAAAAGGTAGAGTCTACTTTAAATGGTCAGGTTTTCTATCAGGTTGTTGTGGGGTCGGCTACGTCGGAGGAAGAGTACATTTGGCCTGTGAGCATTTGAGGCTTCGTGACCGTGATAGTGTTCTTACCTGTGAGGGTTTGCTTTTTAGGGTTTTTGGTTATAATCATCCCTCTAATGTGTATCTCTGTGATGCAGAATATGCTTCGGCGGAAATTTTTCAGTCCCCTGATCCTCGAGCGCCAAGAGAGGGGGAAAATGGTCTTTTTTATAAATTTTATAATGATGAGGGTATGAAGCTTGTTGCTAAGAATTATCCGCGGTACATATTTTTTCATGAAATGCTTGGCTTAGAGCTTGTAGGTATTTCTGAGAAAGATGTTTTTAAAGTCCACAGGCCTCAGGAGCGTCTTGTTGAATTGTTAAAGCAGGGTCCAACTGATGAGTTGCTTGCTGCTATGGAGCGGGTTTTGAAAATTGTTACGTCTCATTCAGGGCTTTCAACGGGTGATTTTGGTGTTTTTGGCTCCATGCTGCATGCGTTTCATCATCCTAAATATTCTGATATAGATTTTACCGTTTATGGTAAAGAGCAAAATGCTAAAATGCGCAAAACCCTTCAGGCGCTCTACAGTGATAAATCTTCGGGGTTAAGTAACGAGTTTGCCTCTGACCATGTCATGGATGGGAAACTGTGGCTTTTTACTAATTTTGATGTTAAAGATTTTATTTGGCATCAACGGCGGAAGCAGATTTACGGACTCTATGACGACCGGAAGCATAGTGGTAGAGTTATTAAAGCGGAATTTGAACCGGTTAAAGCGTGGAATGAGATTATAAACGAGTACAATCCACGACACTGTATTACTAGAAGAGGCTGGGTTAAAATTAAGGCGCGTGTAACATCAGATGACGACGGTCCATTCATCCCCTCCGTTTACGGCATTGAGCCTTTAGAAGTTTTAGAAGGCCCAAGGGCGGCGGGGGAAGTTACACGGGTATTCTCATACATGGAAGAGTTTCGGCAGCAGGTGCATAAGGATGAGATTGTAATTATTGAGGGAAATTTGGAGGAGGTTCAAACGCCTGAGCCAGGAGCTGAGGGCTGCTTCTATCAGGTTACCTTGACCTATTGCTCACGTTATTATGATCAGGTTTTGAGGGCTTTGCATTAAACTGTTTCAAGGGTCAGGTAGTCGTCTGGTTTGCTGCCTAAGAGTAGGCGGTAGTATTTTTCGCCGTTTTTATTGTTTATTACCTGCTCCATTTTTCCTTGAGCAGCTATATTTTCGCCGTTTTCGGCTTGTTCGCAGAATCTACCGCGAAATGATGACACTTCCCTTATTGGGGTAAGGTTTGGTCCTTTTGTGATTTTTACGTTTTCTATTTGGTAACTACATGGTGTGAAGAGTGCTTGTGTTTTATTGCTTATTTTTGCTCTGATTGTTGCATATCCGACAGTGCTATAGGATATGTCGCCGTATTGTTCAGAGAGTTCATGCCAGTCTTTTACGAAGCGGACAAAACTGTCGACGTCTTGATACATGCCCTGTAGAGCTTTTCGTTTTTCTACTTTTTGAAAGTCTTCAAAGCTCATATGGGTATCTTTTGAGCGAAAATCATACAGATTTTTCAGTTCTTCTGTAGTGTAAGCTCTATAGCGGGTATGGTTTTCTTTGAGCATTTGCTGCATGGCGGCGTAGGCTTTGCGTGAGTTTTCTTCGCCGTAGATTAGCAGGTCAATGTCTGAGTTTTTTGTTGTTAAATCTGCAAGAATGGAGCCTGAAACGCCAATAGCACTCCATGGGATATTGGCAATTTGTTGCAGGTCTGTGGCGAATTGTAATGCTTTTTCTTCAAGAATGTTTTCTGGTTTACTTACGCGGAGGTTGGCTATTTTTTCTTGCGGCTTAAAATGTTGAATTATTTCATCTATGGGAACCTCGCAGAGGGTTTCGCCGAAAACCTCATCGTAGGTTATTAAATGGGGTAGATGTTCTTGTAGGAAAATGTGTCTGTCGCTAAGGCTGTAGACTTTGTCATAGGTCATTTTTTTGTTGTCGCGTGATCCTTTGGGGTTTGGGATGTAGCGTGGATATGCTATGATTTTGTCTTTTGGATGTATTAGTCCTTTTACGTCAAATATTACGTTGCTTTTGTGTTGGATAAAGTCGCCTTCGCGGGCTAGCATGCTATGCCTCTTTTGTGATAGTTTTTTTACATAACGTTTAAACAATTCGTATTCTTTCAGAATAGTTCATGTCATATATTGTTCAAAATTGTCAGAGTGCAGTGGATATTAGTCGGTGTTTACAGTTGGCGGTTTTGCTTGAAGTTAGTGCTGATAAACCGGGTAATGTGAATTTTATGTCCAGTTTTGAGGGTACATGTAAGGAGCATTTTTTAGCTTCAGCTGTGGCGGCTGGTCCAGTGTTTCAAGAGGCTGCATGGCGAGGCAGGCAGATTGCATATGGGGAACGGGCGGTTAACGATGTAGGTTTAGGGGAGCTTGTAAAGTTAGGCGTTAAAGAAGTTATGAGCTGGCAACATGGCGGTAACACCATTTTAGGCACTATTATGCTATTTATGCCCATAGCCGTAGCAGCAGGCATGATAACGACGACTATTGCAAATGGAAACGTAAGTGGTAAGGGAAGCGTGGTGGGTGGTTTAGGGTTTTTGCGTGAGAATATTAACAGGATTATTTATGCTTCAACAGCTATAGATGCCGTTCATCTCTATGAGGCTATAGATATTGCCATGCCAAATGGGTTAAATCAGGCTCCGGATTTGAGTGTTAATGACCCGACGTCGAAGCAGCGTTTGATAGATGAAAATGTTACTCTTTATCAAGTGTTTGATATAGCTAAGGATTATGATGATATATGTAGCGAGTTGGTGCATAATTATCCTATTACTTTTGAGGAGGCATATCCCTATTTATCAGAGCAGCTAGGGAAAGCGGATGAGAACGCGGCTGTTGTGAACACTTTTCTTAGGATTCTTGCTAATCATCCAGACACATTCATAGCTAGAAAGGCTGGAGCGACAAAAGCAAAAGAAATCTCTACAGAAGCCAAAGACGTATTAGATTTAGGAGGCGCTAGTACCGTTGAGGGTAAATTGGCTATAGAGAAATTTGACTATAAATTGCGTAAAGAGGGAAATCATTACAATCCTGGAACTACAGCAGACCTTACCGCAGCGGCACTAGCACTTTGCACCCTAAACGGATATAGACCATAAGAAAGGCAAGCAAGCATGGTAAATAGCAAAAGCAGCGCAAGTTATTACTAATTTGTCTTTTCGTTTTTCTTCGATTTTTGAATAAAATGATAGAGCGGCTACGGATGCGCTAATAGTTATAACTATTATAGCGGCGGCGAGGTAGCTTGAGAAAGGCTTAATTTCATATACGCCAGAATCGCCGTCACCACTAGCGATGCTGCCATATCCAATGGGTACATATTGCTCATTTAAAGCACTATCAAAGATAGAGCTGCCTGATAGTAGGGAAAAATCATCAGAGGTATATCCGCCTACTACATATAGGATATCATCAACAACGGCTATGCCGAAGCCTTTGCGAAGAGTAGGCATATCCTTAGCATATGACCAAGCATCAGATACAGAATCATACACTCTGTTAGTAGAAGAGAAAAAGTTAGTGCCACTTGTTAAGCCTAAAATATAGACTTTCTGAGGCGCATAAAGACCAACTGTTGCTCCGGCAGCGCCAAGATGCGCCACTTTATCACCAGAAGCTCCGGCACACCACAGTTCAGTTTTTGGGTTATAAATCATAACTTTATAATTATAGCGTGCATTGAGAGCAGCATCAAAAGTATACTCACCCATAACCAGTATTTCATCATCTACAACAGCCAAAGTTATAAAAACACCTGAAACAGAAAACTCAGGTACCGCAGACGTTTTAGTCCAAACATCAACAACGAGGTTATACATATATAAGTCCTGACTATAAACAGCAGACTCAGAAAGAGCACAGGATACTAAAACAAAAAGTTTACCGTCCACAACACCAGCATGAAGATACGCCCCGTCACCATCCGGTAAAGACTCTGCAACACTCCAACTATTTGTAACAGTATCATAAACCTCCACTACATCTAAATTAACACTCACACCAGCCGCATCACGAGCCTCACCATCTATACAGTAGACCTTAGTCCTTATTGTTTTTGGCGTTTTTAATGGAATTTATGAGCACCTAGTCAGGTTTTTAAACTGTTAGAGTACCAAA
>WRGM01000088.1 GCA_009787175.1 Candidatus Bathycorpusculum fermentans
AGCACTACAAATATTTAACTCTTATATTGTTTTGATGGAAAAAACTCGGTATCTACCCTTGTGGTGCCCAATTTTCCGGGAATTTAGGGATTTGTTGTGTTTGTTGTTTTACTGTTGTGCAGTTATTTTTTTATGGTTTTTATGTTGTTTTTATGAGTTATTGTATGTTAATTATGCGTATTTTTGTTGTTTATATGTATGATGTTATTTTGTTTTGTATGTTTTAGTTATGTACGAGTCATTATGTGGTTGAATTATTTTGTTATGAGCTATAGAATAATATGGCGATATAAGTATGAATACAATATTTAGGTATGTATTTAATTTAGGACATAGCAGAGGTAAAAGGTCACTTATGCCTTTTCTTTCAGTAACATTTGTGATCCTGCTAAGCCTCTCTTTAGTTGTTCCAGTGCTTAACGGTGTTTCTTTTTTTGCTAACGCTACGACATCTTTTGATGTTCCTGAACCCGATATCCTTGTTTCTACTGAAGAGGAACTAGTAACAGCTATTGGCGCGTTAAATGATGGCGAAGAGCTAGTTATTTGGATTCTTTCAGATATTCAATTAACAAAACCGCTTATCATCCCTGCGGGTATACATATTGTATTAGTAAGCGGTGATGATGGTGGAATGTTCAAGTTAATTGGTGCCAATACTTTTGATACTATCATTGTTGCTTCTAATGGTGTATTGTCGCTTTATGATGTTATTGTTACTCATAATGTAGGTGAAATTGGTCGGGGTGTAACTATTGAATCTGGCGGTGAATTTATAATGTATGCCGGCAAAATTTTTGGCAATACATTAGATGTTCCCTCTGGTACTGCTCAAACCAATATAGGCGGTGGCGGTGTATGCAATTTTGGCGTGTTTACTATGTTTTGTGGTGAAATATTTGATAATGCTGTAACTATATCTAATAGTTATGTAAATAATGGTGGCGGTGGTGGTGTGTATAATGTTGGCACCTTTGTTTTGGATGGTGGTCAAATATTTGGTAATACTGTAACTAGGCCAGGTGGATATACCTCGTGTTATGGTGGCGGTGGCGGTGTATTCAACTACATGGGCACTTTTACTATGACTGGTGGCGAGATTTACAGTAATGCTGTAATAAGAACTAACAATACGCAGGATATACACGGTGGTGGCGGTGTATTCAATTATAATAGCTATTTTACTATGACTGGCGGTGTAATTTCTCAGAATGAAGCGTACTGGGGTGGTGGTGTTTATCACTTTGACTCCAATAATGGTATAGATACTCCGTATCAATATGAATTCATCATGAGCGGCACGGCGGTGATTTCCGAAAATACAGCGATATATGGTGGTGGTATAGACAATAGTGGAATAGTTATCTTAGAATCTGGTGCAAAAATTACAAATAATGTTGCTATAACTGAAGTAGTCGTAATAGGTGGAAACTCTTATAAAAACCCTGGATATGGTGGTGGTATATACAGTTCCGGTCTGCTTACCATGGAAGATGGTGCTGAGATTTCAGGTAACTATGCACCAGCTGCTGGTGGCGGTGTTTACGTTTGGGCTAATGCTATTGGTACTTATAGAGCGAGTGCATTTACCATGAATGGCGGTAAGATTTTTGACAATGGTAAACCTGCCAGTTTAGGTGATGCTGTTACAACTTGGGGAGGTGGTGTAGCTGTGGTTACCTCTAATGTAAATATTGTCTTTACTATGAATGGTGGTGAGATTTCTGATAATGAAGCAACTAACGGCGGTGGTGTACATGTCTCTGGTAATGAAGCATACGATGGCTTTGGGAATCTTGTTCAGGATATTCGTGTCACCTTTACTATGGCTGGCGGCAAGATTTCTGGCAACAAAGCTGAGTCGGGTGGTGGTATACATAACAAGGATGGTTCTACGGTTAATCTAGTGGGTAATGCGGTGATTTCTGGTAATGAAGCGATATATGGTGGCGGTATCGTTAATATGGGGACACATTGGAACGGTAATTATTGGAAATCTACTTTGAATATGTATGGTGATGCTATAATTTCTGGTAATACTGCAACAAGTTATGGTGGTGGTATTTATAATAGTGATGCTGAATTTAACCTGGCTGGCGGCAAGATTTCTGGTAATGATGCGCCTTATGGTGGTGGCGTTTTCAATTATTATCTCTCTGTCTTCACTATGACTGGCGGTGTGATTTACGGTAATACAGCAATTAGAGGCGGCGGCGTTTTTAATTATGATGGCATATTTAATATGAAAGGCGGTGCAGTGATTTCTGGTAATGCGGCTGATAATGGTGGTGGTATTTACACTTATAGCTTCTATCTTAGTAATGCTCCCGTTTCTATAAGTGGGGATGCGGTAATTTCTTATAACACGGCAGTTAGCGGTGGCGGTGTTTGGGTGGCTTATGCAAATTTGACTGATGTAGTGGTGGCTGAGGGTGTGATTTTTGTAGGTAATCAGGCTCAGGCGGCTTATGATATAGATCCAAATGATGCTAATGCTGTTGGTATATACGCTGCTAATATTCATGGTACCGTTTGGTCTATTCTTGGTCAGGGGTATAATAATTATGATATAAGTTATACGGGTGGTATAGAAGTTGTTACCTATAGTGTTACTGTGCAGGATAGTTATGCAGCAGTGTCTGGTGCGGGTAGGTATCCTGCTGGCACGAGTGTTACAGTTAATGCTGGAACTCGTTCCGGCTATACCTTTAGCGGCTGGACAATAACTGTAGATGATATAACTTTGGAGAATAATCCTACAGCAACATTTACCATGCCCCATACAGATGTCCTTATTGTTGCCAATTGGACTCCACAGGGTAACCCGGGTAACCCTGATACTGGCGATGAAGACCGATATACCGTAATATATAATGGTAATGGCTATACTGGTGGCGTGGTGCCTGTGGATGGTTTTAACCCCTACCTTACAGGCAGCTTGGTTACTGTGCTAAGTCAGGGTAGTTTAATTCGTGAAGGTTACATTTTCCTCGGCTGGGCAACAACTCCGTCTGCAACGGAGGCAGCATATACTGCAGGTCAAACTTTTACCATAACTTGCGATACTACGCTCTATGCAGTATGGACAAAAGCTCTATTTACCGTAGAATACCAACCGGGTGCTCATGGCACATTTGATAAGCAAGTTACCAATGGGCTATCTTATGGTGACCCAACGCCTACTGCTCCCAAAGTTACAGGCGAAGACGGCTGGAAATTCACCGGATGGCTTCCCACAGTAAGCGCTACAGTTACCGGCAACACCATCTATATTGCACAATGGGAACAAGAAACCTCCCTAGTGCCAAATGATGACAAGTTTGTGGTAACATTCATAGATTGGGATGGGCGTATCTTGAAAACTGAAACCGTGCCCTATGGCGGCTCTGCAACTGCCCCGGCGGCTCCTTTACGTGAAGGCTACACCTTTATCGGCTGGGACCGCTCCTATACATATGTAACCTCCGACCTTACAATAACAGCACAATACACATTAAACACCGATGACCCACTAAATGTTACACCAACGCAGCCTCCAATCCCTACGCCGTCTGCTATCAACGATGAAGCTGAGCAGCCTCTTGTTTGGGCATTTGTAAATCTGGCTCTAAGCATAGCAGGTGTTGTATTGGCAATTATAGGAGTTATTTACATGTTACTAAAACAGCATAGATTAACTGACAAGCAAGAGAAAAATGTTGACACCAACAACTCTACAGCAGACGATAGAGATAATACCCGACAGAGCAACAATAAGTGGTTAATAGCAGCAGCATTTGCTTTAAGCATCATAGGTCTCACAGTATTCTTACTTACCGAAAACATGAATCATCAAATGACACTAATAGACAAATGGACCATCATAAACGCGGTAATATTCATAGCAGAAATCATAACAATACTCCTCTATATCCAAAAACAAACAAAAAGACACAACCAAAAATACTCAACTCAAAACCAACCATAAACCACAATTATACAACAACCACCTTTTTTATCTTACAATAACAACTTTTTTTGTACATGTTCAGCCATAAAAATACGTTAGTAGACTGTTTTTATAGTTCTTCCAGTATCAATCGTAGTCGATAGTCAAGTTTCTATGATAAATAGTGTGTTATACGCTTCTACATCGCGCTTTAATCTTGAAATGAAAAACCATTTTGCATAGTTCTATTGATAATTATTAAATATGGTCTAGTATTAGGTAGTGTCCTAATATAGGATATGTTTTATAGTTCGGTTGACCTGTGTGTTATTTGTGAGCAATATGCCATGAGGTAGGTCTAGATGCCAAATTAACGTTGTTTGTCAAAACCCAAAATGCGTCCGCTACCTAAAGGAAAAAGACAAACACATCACAAAACAAGGAAAATACCACATCACAAATCACCAAAGATACCACTGTCACCACTGCAACGATTACTTTATGAAAACCAAAGGCACACCCTCTACAGAAAACACTTAACAGAGCAACAAATAACCAAAATATATGTAAACATCTTGTCGAAAAAAACGGTATACGAACCTAAAATCCCGAAAAGTATAACTATGTCTGAGTGATAGGGTGTGGATATCAGTTGTAATTGTAATTGCGTGGTTAAATTGCGTTTTTGTACTAACTGGTACATAGTTATAATTACTCACAATATAACTATGTTTTTACAATTTAACTCACTAAAAAAAATACTTAAAAAATCTTTAATTTCGTTATTCCGCCATTTTAACGAGATTTCATAGTTACATTTTCGGGATTTTAGGTTAAATTAGGTCATTACCTGAATTTTGTTGCTTTGCTTTTTTATTATCGGGTTTATGATTTGCTTTTGGGCTGTGATGTTTTGGGCAAGTATTCTGTGGAGGATGTTGTGCTGCATTTTTCGAGGGTGTTTAAGTTACGGATAGATGATAAGTGGGTGCTTTCTGAGATCCCTAAATCATCAAGAATACTTGCAGAAAAGCTAAAAGTAAAAATATCGATTACGTAAAACAGCGGGAGTTACGGATTAACATGTTTTTCCTGTCCCAAAACTGGTGTAGAATCTGTTTTGGAACAAAAATCTATGAGCATACATATGTATGTATGTTTGTTTGTGGCAAAAAAAGTCAAGTTATGTTAGAAAATGGTGGCGGTATTATACCAGCGTGGATGAGTAGTTTTCGTATATCATCCTGGTCTTTTTCTACCCTTGTTTCTTTCTCCATTTCTGGTGGATACATGGTAAACAGCCTCATAGAAAGAGTGAGGGTAACATGTTATAATCCATTACTCCCTAAATGGCAATATGTCTAATTGCTGAAAAACAGTTTTTTTCATAGTTCACCTATAAACTCGCTTATCCACTGTTCCATTTTCGTCTATTAAAGGCAAATGGAACAAAACAACATATACGTAACATGTTTTATCATGCACCAAAACAGAGACAAAAACAGTTTTGGAACAAAAATTTGTGTTTTTTAACGAGTACGAATAATTAACAGGCTACTCTGTTAAATTTTTACTCATTTATTTGTTAGCAGTTACTGGAAAGTATGTATGTCTGCGTTACTACTTTCACTTTCAGGGCACTCTCCATAAATGTATATGGTTCGTTTGTGTAAAAGTTTTAAGCTGTCACAACTTATACCATAGTGTGTGAACAATGTTAATCAATCCCCAAACATCACTCACCAATCGATTACTACTTTTATGGTTAATTGATGATGCTTCAAAAAAAGGTTCAATAGGTCTAACTAAAACTCAGAAACTGACTTTTCTTTCTCAATATGAAATGATGAAGCGAAACGAAAAAGGCTTCAGTTACAATTTTACAAAATACCCAATGGGGCCTGTCAGCGAAGAGCTAAAAATGGATGTTGACTATTTAAACAAACATCAATTAATCGATATTACACTGTATAAAGTTAAAGACCACCAGGACTGATGGACAAATTTTTACTTGTTCAGAGATGGGGTTAAGAATTCTTTGTGATTTTCAAGAAATGTTTTCTCGAAATAGCAGTTTTATCAATAAACTTCTGGATGTTAACAATAAATATGCCCGTTACCATGCTCATGAACTTGTTGATATTGTTCACCGGCAGCCTAACCCATGTAATCCTGATGTGACAATTCATGACACAGTTGCTAATGCTTTGATTTTGCCTTACTTTTTTGGAGCGGCAGATCAGACATTTACTATTACACCTGAGGAAGAGGCAACTTTGGAGATTTATATGGATGCTGAAAGTTTTAAATCAGCAATAGCTGCTTGTGAATCTGCACGAACTAAACCTTTACTTAGTTTAGATGAAGTGTTTTAAGACTTGTTTAAGGCGTTTTTAACTGACAAGTTTGCGGAGCAAATTGAGAGGCTTACAAAAAAAGACGCCGCTTTGAAAAAGCGTTTGTATGATCAAATTACGGAAATGGAGAAAGAACAACAATATAGTCAGGTTAGCCTTAAAGGCGTTCTTAGGGGTAAATGGAAAATGCGTGTTGGTGATTATCGGATATTGTATGCTTATTGTCAAGACTGTAAACTGCATAAAAATCAATCTTTTAATGGTTGTTCTGGTTGTGGCACAAAAGGTGATAATGCTTTGAGAGTGTTTACTTATAGATAGTTTTTCGGTATTTTGGTCTCTGTAAGGTGGTAAGTGTGTGAAAAATGATGAAGAAATACGTGAC
>WRGM01000089.1 GCA_009787175.1 Candidatus Bathycorpusculum fermentans
GGGGGGGGGGGGGGTTTTTGGTTGAAAGTTTGGACAAGGTTGGACATGTAGAAAGGTTATATTGTTATAGATTGGGTTGTATGTGTGGTTTGGGAGTAGTTGTTATATAGTTTTTTGTGTTTGTTTGTGTTTGTTGGGCAGGTGTGGTTTTTGGCTGCTTGCTTATGTTGGGTGGCAGGCAGTTTTTTCCATGCCTGTCTTTCGCCTTCGCCTAAGTGATATTTGCGTTTAGTATGTTTCTATGGTCTTAGACGCTTCGTGTTATTTTTATTGTTATTTCTTCTGTTATGTCATTTTTGTTTTTTGCTATGTTCTGTTTTATTTTGGCGGTTTTGTGATGGTGTTTTTTTTGTTTGTTTCTGAAATGTATTTTTTGATACATTCATGCTGTTTTTTGTGCTGTTTTTGCCGCAAAACTCATAAACAAGATCTATCTTTTAAATACATGAAGGTTAAGATACCTACAATTAAAAAGTGGAAAAAAAGAAATAACCTAAAAAAGGCTTTTTCACTCTCCACTTTTTTCTAATTTTAACCAACTTTTACATACTTAGCTGTTGTTATTTTTTTACTCATTTAATCTGTTAAAAAGTGCTCTCTCCTCTTCTGTAATTCCTGCTTTCAAAAGTTTATCCATACAAGCATCATATTGTTTTTTTTGAAAACGACACAGGCACAATTATATCCTCTGTGAAATACCCCGTTTCCTCAACTGCTCGCCCTCTTTTAAGAATGCTTTTTTGCTTTTTAAAACGATCCAACGCTTTACAGTCTTCAGATAACATGCCAAAAGGCGTATTAGGAAATTGACTACAACCCTTAGGTCTAATAGCGTAAATAGAGCATATACTGCCCTTTTGAAATGGGCATCTAGCACCAGCAATATGCTGCTCATACAGTTTTTCATCACGCTCAAACAACCTCCCAAGCTCAACTGTTAACGCTTTAAATTTAGCATAAACCCCGCTGTCTGACTCTGGCGATCCTTGAATTTCTCCTGCATTTAAAAAATCCTCAAGAGTGCAACAAATCCCACATTTGTTACATAAAAACGGCAAATTAATAGACCAGTCACCCGATCTATCTTGAAATTTCAAATGAACATAAAAAGTCTCAACCAACATCTTCTCTGTCTATCCCACACTTTCCTTATCAGTTTCTCTAACTTTCTTAATAGTATTTATTATTGTTAAAATGATTGACGGCATAGTAAAAACGCTAAAAACTCTTGTATACTTTGGACTTACACTTTTTCTAATAGTTTTCACCTGTCCACCACCCCGTAAATAACCCCTAATGAACGCCATAGTAATATCTTCTGTTGCCTCTTGATCTTTAACCGGTTGTAAATAGTGTCCTGTATAGTATAGAAATACTGCTATATCCCATGTTTTATCTCCATCCTGCGTTGCCTGCTCAAAATCTAGTAGATACACTTTATCATCTCTGCCAACGATAACGTTTTCTGGCTTAGTGTCGCCAAGGGTCATCCCATAAGAGTGAACTCTTGCAAATAATTCTCCTGTCATTTCAATATCCGATAAATCTTTTTCTGATTTTTCTTTTCTCTGCACTGCTAAAGCTACACGCTTTATTGAATAACTAAGATTTTCCCCTTCTATATACTCCATAAAAACTAGCCGCTCAGGTGTACTAACATACAAAATTTTAGGTACATTAAACCCACGTAAACGTAAAAACTCGCTAGTTGCACACTCTTTAGCTAAACGCGTTTTAGCCGAAATAGCATATGTTCTAGTACCAAATGTCCACATCGTTAACGGAAACCACTTAAAATTCGACCATTCTCTAAAACGCTTAACCAAAAACTTACGCTCAACAATATTACCCTCTTTTGTTATTCGTGTCTTTATAAGGTAAACATCATTTAATATTCCACCAACTGCTTTAATCTTTATTTTTTCCAGTTTTTCTGCTCCAAACATTTTCTGGATAAATCCTGAAATGTTCACTTTATCAGCAAGTGATACTAGTCCCTCTGATGTGGGGACAAATACGTATTTTCGAGGTTCATCTGTATAATAATTATGATTAATGTCTGCTTGTAGTAGTGTTCTGTTGATTTTTTGGTTTTTAAGAAGTTGTGTATTTTGTGTTATAATATTTAGCGATTGGGGAAAAATGCCGAATATGGTGGTGAAAATGGCGCGAGGCACGTTTTTTGTTACGTTTGTAATCCAAACTGTTGGTTTTTGACTTTTACGTGCAAACTCTTTAGATGTAGTAACATAATCATTTTTAAAAGTAATTAAACGCTCAGCATCTAACTGTGTAAGTGCATCTCTGTAACTTTTTAAAGCTTTTTCTTCACCTTTTAAAATGTTACCTTCAAGCCTCTCTGACATTTCATAAGCAAGCAACGGGAAAAACCGTAAACGCTTAAGTAATATATCATAGAGGAAAAACTGAGGCTTAATCTGCATATGATAAATAAGCTCAGGATAACTAATAGACAAGTTTTCTATAGCTTCAAGAATTAATCGTTTTTTCAAAATTAACTCTTGTACTTGCAAATACCGCTCGCCCTGCAAACTTGTATAGGGAAAAACAAGTTTACTAGCAAACGCCTCGCCAAGAAAGCCTCTATCTATATCTCTTTCAAACATCCACTCATTAATAGCAAAAATAATTACCGTTCGCCCATTAAGAGTTGTAACATAATTTAACAGTCGCGGTTGAAATTTTTTAACAACAACAATTACTTCAAGAACAGTTTTATCTTCCTTGACCGGCTGACTTGGATATGTGTCAATTAAACAAATTGCTCTAATATGCGCTGAACCTACAGCGTGCCCCGCTATCTCTACAATACGCTGCTTTAGCCTCTCCTCATTTGACATGCT
This sequence comes from Candidatus Bathycorpusculum fermentans, assembly GCA_009787175.1. GTDB lineage: Archaea > Thermoproteota > Bathyarchaeia > Bathyarchaeales > Bathycorpusculaceae > Bathycorpusculum > Bathycorpusculum fermentans. The sequence goes on from WRGM01000089.1 coordinate 2,865, forward strand.
GCTAATGACCATAGTGTCTGACAACTTGAAAGTTTTAATATGTTAGAACAGCGTTAATGCCTAATTAACTTGTCTAAACCACAAAAAACGGACTTACCACGTCGACTTATTTGTTACTTATATTGTTATTACATATTTATGGATATTTTTATTAATTATGTTTTGTAAATATTTTATGGTTATTAATTTGGTGAATGACGAAGAAATATTGACTGAATTACGTAAAATTCGTGAAGCTATAGAGAAAACACCACCCCCTCCCCCTCCGGCTCCTAAGCAGACCTTATGGCGTGAATTTAAAGACTTTTTGTCTAAATACAAAATTTTTGGGCTCGCAATTGCCTTCATTATAGGTCTCTACGTGGGCGGTTTAGTTCAAGCATTAGTTCACGATTTGCTATTGCCAGCTATTGGATTACTTATTCCGGGCATAGATAACTTAGCTGAGGGTACCGTTGTTGTTAATTCTCAAGTGTTTGCCTACGGCGACTTTTTAGTAGCACTGCTTACATTTGTCATAGTTGCTATTATAGTGTTTCTCGCTGTCAAAATCGCAAAACGTTGGCACATAGAATAAACAAACCAGCAAAATCATCTATCTTTTTTTGTTACAATAAACAACAATTGTTAATTGCCACTTTACAAGAATGTCCTCTGCAACTTTTTAGCATATTTAACTGATAAAACCCGGCAGTGTGCATTTATGAAAAATGTTAGCACCCTATGTAGAACCTTTTTTCATCATATTTAACAAAAAAAAATATCTGCTATTTAGTTTCATATTTATAAGTATACTACAAGGCACGTTTAAGCATAGCTAAGTATGCTACTAGTTTTTAAGTTCCTCTCTAAACTATAAGTGTATGCAGCCATCGTTTTCTCCCTTGTTTCCTCTTTCTGTAGAGTCTATTTGGAGCCTAGATCCGCAGAGTTTTGTTGAGCTTTTAGACTCTAATGTTTTCATGCAAAAAAACCGTAATGTACACTTCTATACTCCAAACTTTACCTGTACTAAAAACAGCTCCATAGATGCTCCACAGGAAACTTTTCCCTCCATCTCTATAACAGGCACTAAATGCGCATTAAAATGCAAACACTGCAAAGGTCACCTACTAAACACCATGTACCCCGCTACTACACCAGACGACCTGTTTAAATTATGCTGCAAACTACAACAAGACCATCAAGCTGTAGGATGCCTAATAAGCGGAGGTTGTCTGCCTAACGGAACAGTACCCCTAAAACCCTTCATAACGACGATAGCTAAAATTAGACACAAATTAAACTTTACCGTTTTCATCCACACAGGACTAATAGATATAGAAACTGCTACATTACTAAAACAAACAGATGCAGCAGATGCTATATTAATCGATATAATAGGCTCTCAAGAAATTATAAATAATATTTATCAGCTTAATGCCACTGTTCAAGACTATGCTAAAACATTAGAAATTTTGCAGAGGACAAAACTAAATTTTGTACCCCACATAACCGTTGGATTAAATAATGGTGTATTAGACGGTGAATACAACGCGCTACAAATGATTTCAAAAACAAAACCATCAGCAATAGTCATAATAGCCCTAACACCAATATCTAAAACAGATATGGAAAAAACTCGGCCACCACAACCCTATGACATTGCGCGAGTCATAGCCACCGCGAGGACTATAATGCCTAAAACACCTATAATTCTGGGATGTATGCGACCAAAAAACAGACAATGCACTACAACCACTGCAACAACAGATGTACTAGCCTTAAAAGCAGGTGTTAATGCCATAGCTTTCCCAGACAGAGCAACAATTAATTACGCAAAAACACATGGCTGGATCACCACTTTTTCGCCATACTGTTGCGCAAAAATCGGTCATGTCCTAAGCTCATGTGGTGAATAGTTTCTTCCAAATCTTTGTGTGTTGATGGTGTAGTCCACAGCGATTTTGTGTATCTCTTCACTTTTTGAAAAACGAATCACCCGTCGCACCAACCGGGAACACCATTCTAAGGGAAAGATGTTTATGCTCATTTTTTTTGTGTAAACCTCTTTTACTCGCCACCAACTTTTCAGCAGTAATATTATCAGTATATGTCCAATTTTTATTAACATAATTTATAACTATGTTAAGAGGTGCAAGCAATTTTTTGTAGTATCTTAAAATTCTCCGCTTCACAATTACCAAACCAAAGTTCATGAAGTTAACTTCCATTGAAGTGCCATGAAAAAACATTTTTTCATAGAAAACGCAATAGGAACACTAAAATGGTATGTATTTAGCTTGCGTGTTTTTATTAAAGCATTTAACATGAATTTGCGTATGTAGCTGTGTTTGTTGCGTAAAAAATGGCATGAAAGGTTAAATGTTAACGAAATTTTTGTTGAGAGCTAAATACATACTTTTTGTTTATTGATTAAATACATAAAAATTATATATGCAGATAGTCAAAAATGTAAACCAAAAAAATAACTCAAATTACTTACTTAATTTTAAAAAGTGCTGAAAGAGAAAGTTTATCCGAAACAGACAGAGTAAAATAACGTGTTAAACATGAATAAAGACGTTTCTGGCATGTTGATTTTCTTTTTTATAAGCGGTTTATTTGTAACAGCATTTAGTTCTGTTTCCGCCTCAATTTTAGTTGAGGGTTCTTGGAATGAAAAAGCTCCAATGCAACATGCAAGATATATTTTTGGGGCTGTTGCTGTGGATAACAAAATCTATGCCATAGGCGGTGTTTCAGACGGCGTAGGTATTATGGACATTAATGAGCGGTATGATCCTGCAGCTGATACATGGGTTACTTTAACATCTATGCCTACGCCCCGATCGGGTTTTGCTATTGTTGCGTATCAAAATAAAATATGCTGTATTGGTGGCTATTCGGCTGATAAGCATAATTTACCCCATCAGGTTCTAGTGAATGTAAATGAGGTTTATGATATTACGACGGATAGTTGGAGCACTAAGGCACCTTTGCCAGTAGATGAGTCATATGTGCAAGCTCTTGTTGTGGATGAAAAAATTTATGCCGTAACTCAACAGGCGTTATATGTATATGACCCAGTTGTGGATTACTGGGCAAGTAAAACAAGTACACCTATTCAAGGAATTCATGGATATTCAGTTGTTGTAGATAACAAGATAATAGTTGTTGACCAAGTTGCACATGACTCTTATCTTGATTATAGTGAGGTTCGTGTTATTGCAACAATGAAAATCATGATTTATGACCCGAAAACTGATGTATGGAGCAAAGGGCAAACAAGCCCAGAATATATCTACTGGGATTTATATATGTTGAGACCTCTTGTTGCTGGAACTACAACTGGCACCTATGCGCCTCAAAAAATCTACATCATACACCGCTTCAGTAATTATATGTATATTTATGACCCTGTAGAAGACACTTGGACAACTGACACAGGTCCACCTAATGATGTTGTAAGTTATGGTGAAGTTGTTGTTGATGACATCCTGTATATATTCGGAGGTTTCCATTACCTTCATGTCGAAAATATCCAATATGTACCAATGGGGCATAAAGGCGCTGTTCCTACTCCTAAACCATCAAGCACTACGACAGTTCCGCCCACCAATACTCCTGAACAAACAAATCTCACAACATCTGAACCAACTAATTCATCTAAACCCACATTAACTACATTATTGTAACAGTATTAGCTCTATCCATAGGAGTTATTGCTATTGACTTATTTTTCCGCTTCAAAAAAAACTATGTATCCATAATTAACATATAAATTTTGAAAAATGTTTTTTCACAGTTGTGAGTTATTGAAGGTTTGTAAAACTGATAAACCTGTTTC
>WRGM01000090.1 GCA_009787175.1 Candidatus Bathycorpusculum fermentans
AAATAAAGTTAACAATTTTTGGAATACATAATGGGATAACAACATACTTGCATCGAGTGTACTGTTAACTTTAATTTCAGACGTTCCCTAAGCGTGGTTCGCGTTGGCTTTGTAGGGTTATAGTTGAGGTGGCTCATGTTGCGGTTTGTATGCCTGGTCGGTTTAAGGATATGTTTTGGCGGATTGCTTCTAAGAGGTGTAAAAATGTTGCGTATATTGCTGTTGCTCGAAGTTGTTGACTGTTATTTGGTATTTGTTGCTTAATGATGGGTTGTATTTGAAAGAGTTTTTTCTAAGACGTCTATTAGGGTGCAGTCTGTGCGGAGTGATGTTGCTAGTGGTGGTGTTTTGTCTTTGGTTGTGGTTGTTTTGGGTTGTGCTGTGAAGGCTGTTTCTGATGATGGTTGATTGGTAGATAGGTTGTTTGGTTTGCGTTGTGTGTGGTTTGTTAGGTGACGGTGTTGTTGGTGCTCTGTTTTTGTTGGTTTTGTGTGGTTGTTTTGGGTTTTTGTTGGGTTTTTTGTTGTGTGGGCTGGTTTTGTGTGGTTGTTTGGGTGGTTTTTTCTGAAAAAAATTGGTTTTTTGGTCGTTAATGCTGGTCAGGACAAAGAGACGTTTTCCATCGTACTTCGATGAAAACTCGTTTTATAAAATTTGAGTGGGTGCTGGTTTGTTGTTCTCCTTGTGGTAAGTTGTGGATCTTGTGGGTGTGTCTAGGTTTAATGGTGATGGGGTTTGGTTTGTGAGGTTTGGAGTGAGGGTAATGGTGGTGATGATTGTTGGTGGCGGCTAAATTAATTTGCGCCAAAAGCGTTTTGTTCTTTCTGTCTGAGTTATTTATGTGTGCTTGTGATAGCTGTTTTTTCATGGTTTAGTTCTACAGTTTAGGCTGTTTTCTATAGTTTTGTTTGTGTATGTATGTATGTATGTGGCTGTTGTGTTTTTTGTGTTGGAAACATTTATAAGCTAAACCGTGTATGTGTGCATTAGGTGAAGCGGTGCAATGCCGTTTATACACTGGTGAACATATGCGCAGAAGCTTAACAGTAACTCCAGAAAACGACAAAAAAATATTACTAACCAAAGGGCGATTCCTAACAGGCGATGCCCCACTCGACATAGACTACACCACAATGGTCAACATATTCATAGAACTCGGACACATACTCATGTCAACCGCTTGGACCGACAACACACAACCAAACGTGACAATAGACAAAAACGAAATAATAGAATCCTTCAAAAAACACGCCTTCAGCTCCGAGCTAAAAGAAGAATCCGTAGGCGACCAAGTCACCGAAATAATATTTAGAAAACTAGTAGAACAAACAAACCTCTCAGACAAACTCCCAAACCAACAACAACAGCAAAACCAGCCTCCACCAGCAATACCCGACCCAAAAACAGACGTAAAAGCAAGCAAAAAATACATAACATAACAACATAGGAACAAACCAGCATGACCAACAACAATAAAGAAACCAATAAAACCCCAAATGAAACCCAAAAAATAAGCATTGAAAAACTCTTAGAAGCAGAAAAACAGCGCTCTGAGGAATATCTAAACCGGCTAAAATACATGCAAGCTGACTTTGAAAACCTCAAACGACGCTTCGACCGAGATGTTGAACAAATAAAAAACCACAGCAATGAACGCTTAATAATTCAACTTCTTGAAATAGTCGACGAGTTAGAATTGGCAATTAAAGTAGGAAAAAGCGCAGAAACCGCTCAAAAAACCCTAATAGACGGCGTTGAAATGACGCTTAAAAAACTTGGAAAAATACTTGAACAAGAAGGAGTCACAGAAGTTGACTGCTTTGCGGGTAAAATTTTCAATCCAACAATAGCAAACGCGGTTCTCACAGAAGAACGCGAAGACTGCGAAGACTGCACAATACTGCAGGTAATAAGAAAAGGGTACATAATGAAAGGTCGAGTAATTCGACCAAGTATAGTAAAAGTTTCAATTAAAAATAAACAAAAAACAGAAGAAAATTAAAGTAATCAAAATTAAAAAGAGGAAAAAATATGAGCAATCAACAAAAAACAAGTGAAAAAATCATAGGAATAGATTTAGGAACCACAAATTCAGCAGCGGCCATATTTGAAGGTGGTCACTCAACGGTTATCCCAAGCGCAGAAGGTCCAACAATGGCTGGGAAAATGTTTCCCTCAGTTGTCGCCTTCACAAAGGATGGTCAGCTTTTAGTGGGTGAACCTGCAAAGCGGCAGGCTACTACTAATGCTGAGGGTACATTATTTGAAATTAAACGTAAAATGGGCAGTGATTATAAAGCTCAAGTTCACGGTAAAGAGTACACGCCTCAGCAGATTAGTGCTTTTATCTTGCAGAAGATAAAGAAAGACGCTGAGACGTACCTTGGCGGTGTAGTGCGAAAAGCTGTTATTACGGTTCCTGCACATTTTAATGATAATCAGCGTCAAGCAACTAAGGATGCGGGTGAAATAGCCGGTCTTGAAGTTATGCGTATAGTTAATGAGCCAACTGCTGCCTGTCTTGCGTATGGTATCGACAAGTTGCAGCAAGAGATGAAGATCTTGGTCTTCAGCTTTGGTGGAGGAACGCATGATGTTACCTTAATGGACTTTGGTAAGGGTGTCTTTGAAGTATTAAGTACCAGTGGTGATACGCAGCTTGGCGGAACAGATGTTGATAATGCTATTATGACATATATTGTTGAGGAATTCAAGCGTCAGACAGGCGTAAATGTTGGTGGCGATAAAATGGCTATGTCACGCTTAAAAGATGCTGCTGAAAAGGCTAAAATTGAACTCTCAACACTTATGAGTACAGATATCGACTTGCCCTTCTTAACGGCTGATGCAAGCGGACCAAAGCATCTTCATATGACGTTAACAAGAACTAAACTTGAATCTCTTGCGCAGCCTATTGTTGAGAAAACAAAGCCAACGCTGTTAAAGGCTCTTGAAGATGCTAAATTAAGTCCTCAACAGGTTGATAAAATAATCCTAATAGGTGGCATGACGAGAATGCCTCTTGTTCAGCGTTTTGTTGAACAAATATTAGGGAAAGCTCCTGAACGTGGTATTGACCCTATGGAAAGTGTCGCTATAGGTGCAGCTATACAGGGCGGTGTAGTTACAGGCGAAATTAAAGACCTACTCTTGTTAGATGTTACACCGTTAAGTCTAGGTATAGAGACCATGGGCGGTGTTATGACTCACGTTATAGATAAAAATACAACGATACCTACAAAACGCAGTCAAGTCTTCTCAACAGCAGCAGACTTTCAAACAGCAGTAACCGTACACGTTCTACAAGGCGAACGCGCCATGGCACCCGATAATGTTTCCCTTGGCATGTTCAACCTAGTAGACTTACCCCCTGCGCCCAGAGGTGTTCCCCAGATAGAGGTAACCTTTGATATTGACGCAAATGGCATATTGAATGTAACTGCTAAAGACCGTGGAACCGGTAAAGAGTCAAAAATTACAATAACCGCTTCAACTAAATTAAGTGCAGAAGAAAAAGAACGCCTAATCAAAGACGCAGAACAATTCGCAGAAGCTGATAAGAAAAAGAAAGAAGAAGCAGAAACACGCAACACAGCTGACAGCTTGGTATACACAGCCGAGCGTACAAAACAAGACTTAGCCGACAAGCTGTCTGCTGAAGAAACAGCAAAAATTGACACTGCTGTAACAGAACTTAAAAATGAACTTGCAAGCAATGATATGACGCAGATTAAAGCTAAAACAGAGGCTCTTCAAAAGGTGCTACAAGAAGTTGGAACTAAAATTTATCAACAAGCCGCTGCGGAAGCTGCAAAACAACAGCAACAGCAGCAGCAATCTGCGGATCAGCAGGGGCAGGCTGGACCCGTGCCTCCTCCCTTTGGTGAGGCAGGTTCAGATTCTAACAGTAGCAATGGACCACAAGTTGTCGACTCAGAAGATTATGAAGTAAAGTAAATCTTTTCTTTTTTCTTTTAAATACTGATGAGAGGACGCAAGTGATGATGATATTTGAAGCATGTAACCTACAGAGTTCAACTGGGCATTTAGGGTTAAATGTTGTTGTCTGTTTGTTTGAAAAATTAGCAGTTATGGGCAATGGTATAAATTTGTGTCCTGTTTTACACTGGAATTTAAATTGATACGTGATGGATGATTAAAAATGGCTCAGAAAAGAGATTATTATGAAGTTTTAGGTGTTCAGAAAGGGGCATCGAAGGATCAAATTAAAGATGCTTATCGCCAATTGGCTTTGCAGTATCATCCAGATCGTAATAAGGAAGCTGGTGCAGAAGAAAAATTTAAAGAAATAAGCGAAGCATATGCTGTGCTAAGTGATGATCAAAAACGTGTGCAATATGACCGTCTTGGGCATGCAAGCTTTGATCAGAGATATAGTCAAGAAGATATTTTCCGAGGCGCTGATTTTGACTCTGTTTTCCGCAATATGGGCTTTGATTTTAGCGACATCTTGGGCTCAATTTTTGGCGGTTCAAGTTTTGGTGGCGATGGTGCTCGTTATGGACGTTCTGATAGGGGTGAGGATATAGGTTATAATTTAGAAATTACTCTGGAAGAAGCTGCTCATGGTGTGGAGAAGGAAATAGAGATTCCTAGAACTGAGAAATGTGCTGTATGTAACGGTTCAGGTGCTAAGCAGGGTACCCAAGTAGCTGTTTGTTCAAGGTGTCATGGTGCGGGTAAAGTTCAAAATATGCGTCAAAGCGGATTTGGCATGTTTGTTCAAGTTACTACCTGTCCTCAATGCAAGGGTAGAGGAAAACATGTTGAATTTCCCTGTAGTAGTTGTAACGGTTCAGGTCTTATGCGTAAAAAGCGTAAAATCACTGTTAAAGTCCCTCCAGGTATTGATGACGGTAATCAGCTGCGCCTTAGAGGTGAGGGTGAAATGGTTACAAGTGGCGGAGAGCCAGGTGACCTCTATGTAATAGTTCATATTGCGCAGCATAAGCTCTTTGTACGTGACGGTGATGATCTATATCGTGTGGAAATGATAACTTTCCCCCAAGCAGTTTTAGGTGCAGAAATTTCCGTTCCAACACTAGATGGTCCCGCCATGGTAAAAATTCATCCTGGAACACAGCACGGTGAAGCTGTCCGTGTTAAAGGTAATGGTATGCCAAGAATGCGTGGTTATGGTAAAGGTGACTTAATAGTTAAAATAGGTATAATTATACCTGAAAAACTCACAAGCCAACAACAAACATTAATCGAACAACTAGCCAAAGAATTCAACACCAATGTTTTTACCAAAAAAAGTAAATTCCATCTATAACCATTTTATCAATGTCTACAATTAAAGCAGGTGACCCATGAAAAATGGGGTATCTTCTTCTTTCTGCATAAGAAAAAGTGGAGAGTTTTCACTTATAGAGAGAAATATTGTTGTGACGGTCCCACAATACAATAAATTGGTAAAAATCGGGTAAAAACGCGTGGCATATCCATCATAGAAGTGTGTTGAAACCAATAAAATTATGAAAAAGGGGCTATATCTCTCTAAACGTGAACACTCTCAAAAAGTGAAAGCCTATTCATGAAATCAGAGGTATAACAATACGCTGTTAATATTATCCTTGACGGCTATACTTTCTTTTCGGGGTATACTATAATAGTGTATGCGTAATTTATGTCCATTTATAATATTTTTACTTCTGTGTATGTTAAATGTTATGAAAAAGTTTTTAATGTGCCTTATCTTTCTTTGTGTTAGGAGGTTGATAAATTTGGAATCAGCGATACTAAATTTGATTCTCAGTATAGTTCTGAACATTGTCATTGTGTCTCCAATTCTATGGATCGCCGGCAGAATGCTCGTTGGTGCTCAAAAAGCAAAATTTACTGATGCTCTATGGATAGTTGCCCTCGGTTCTATCGCTAGTGCAGCTGTTAACTACTTTATCAGTGGTTTATTTGGTTCTATATTAATGCTGATAATTGTCTTATTGCTAGTACGGCACTTCTTTGACTGCGGTTGGATAAAGGCACTCTTGATAAGCATTGTTGCAGCAATAATTTTCATAATCGTTGCGGCAATACTGGGACTAATACTTGGTATATCCCTTACCATCTTCTGACCTAATGTAAGGCAAACTTTTTTCCCCACTTTTTTTAGGTATGACCTCTAACGCATAGCATTATTAAAATATGACGAAAAGTTTTTACGCAAATCCTAAAAAGTACAAGCACATGTTATTACTAATTAGAGGAATTTTATTTGAAGCGTATTGAGGCACGTATTAAAACGCCGTTTGGTGAAGTTGTAATAGAAGGGGATAATCCGCAGGAAATTTTAAACATGCTAGATCTTATTCCTGAAAATTTTGTGAAAAAAATGTCTGACTCTATTTTTAACCGTTTAACCCTTTCAGGTGCTCAGTTAAAGGGTATTATAGAGTTAACAACTGAAGGGCCAATCATTGTAACCAGAGAAAGCCTAACTCATTATGAGGCCGCAGGTTTAATTCTATATGCTTCAAATGAACATAAAAATACGGTTATGCAAATACAGAAGCTATTGGAGTTAAGTGGTGTTAAAAGTATCCTTCCTGCACGGTTAAATGAGATGACCAAACGTGGGCAAGTATTCAAACCTAACCCGAGTAAACCTGAATTTAAACTAACTCCACAAGGTGAAATATGGGTTAAAGATGAAGTGCTAAAAAAGCTTAGAGAAAAAACAAGCTAAATGCCTTTATATGGAATTTATACTTTGATAAAGTACTGTAATATGCCTTAATAGTGCGCTGTTATTGGATTAACTGTTTATAGCTGAGTATGAGCTGGCATAGTTGTTCTTATCGTTGGTGGCAAAGTAATTGAAAGGTTCAAGGTTATTTTTCATTGTTTTTTTGTAACTATTCAGTCGTATAAAGGTTTTTGAAATAGAGAAGTTACCGTTCCGTTTGTGATTCCGGCAATAGTAGCATAAACTGACTTTTT
>WRGM01000091.1 GCA_009787175.1 Candidatus Bathycorpusculum fermentans
TTTCTACAGCTATTAAACGTAAGCAACAGTTGTTGCCAGCAGTAAAAACTCTATTTTACCAAAGCACCTAATACCTGCTGAGCAGTAACTTGGTTTGCTCTATTGCTCTTTCACGCTCTCGCTCAATTGCTTTGGTGCGTTTGCGTTCTTCGATTAGGGTTTGTGCGTATTCTGGGGGTAGCTTTTCGAGGACTTTTTGAAAACTCTCATCAGGGATAATATTCAGACGGCGGTCTATGCGTTCTTGGAGTAGGCGGTCGCGGACTGTTTCGGGCGGGGCGCTCATTTGTTGCAATAGTTTGTCGAGATTTTCTTTGTCGTGGCGGGTTTCGGCAAGGAGCTTTTGAGTGTGATAACCTAACAAAATTTTGTCCTGTGTGTCCATAATGTCAAGTATGGCGGCGTTTTTGGTCATTAGGTCGGCTTCTTTTTCGCGGATTTCTTTTTGTATGCGTTTGATTTCGTCGGACGCTTGGTCAGGGTCTATGCCGAAGCGGTTTTTGAAAAATATTTCTGCTCGGAGGGTTTCCTGTTCGGCGTGTTTTATGGCTTGGTCGGTTTCTTGCTTTTTGTTCCATTGCAATAAGTTTAGGTTTTGGCGGGTTTCCTGTAATTCTGTGATTTTGCTTTGTAGGGTTTCAATGTTTTTGGTGTGTTCGTCTATTGATTCGGCGCGGAAATTTAATCGCGGAAGCTCCTCGCGGATTTTATTACGCTCGGAGATTAGTTCGGATAGGTCTTTTTCAAGTTTGGCATAGCATTCTTTGAGTTTGTTTAGGTGCTGTGCCGTTTTTTCGAGTGTATGTTCATCGCCAACGGATTTTTCATTTGACGCGATAACCTCACTTTTAATATTCGTCTCGATTTTCGTTAATTCCTGCTCTTGCTGTGCTTTTTCTGCGGCGCGTTCCTCGTTGCGTTTTTGGATTTCGCGGTTTATGTCACCACGCTTGCTCCGCTTGCCTCGTTTCTCTAATTTTGATGCTTCATGCCCCAAATGTATTGTCGGTTCACGGTCTATCCCTTGTGCCTCAAGTGTTCGGTGGTCGATACGTTCCGCAAGCCCTTTCCCCTCAAATTTACGGTTGTTGATATTTGCCCAGTTTTCGCGCCATTTGATAAGCTCTACCTTTTTGTCAAAATCAGTATTTTTCAACCCAAAGCCTTCGGGCGTGATGTGGCGGGTTGTGAGCATGATGTGGGCGTGTGGGTTGCCGTCCCCCTTATCGTCTATACTTGCCCCATAAATCAAAGTGTGCTATAATAGAGTCATGAAAAACATAAAGTATGCCAAACCAAGCGAAGATTTAAAAAAAGTGAAATTCGGCGATAAAAGATTAGATAACCGCTTGATAAAAACCGTAGAAGCAATAGAACAACAAAATGGTTCATCAATATTAAGTGGTTGTGGCAACAGACACGCAGCAAAAGCGTTTTATGCATTGTTAAGTAACGAAAAATTCTCAAAAGAACAAGTCAAAACAGAAGCAGTAAAAGCAACATCAAAACGAATAGAAAACACTAAAACACAAAAGATATTGCTAGTACAAGACACATGTGACATAAACTTAAATGGGCACAAAAAAACAGAAGGTTTAGGTTATTGTAGCGAGCATATACGTGGCATAAAAGTACACAGTTGTCTTGCACTAACCCTTAACGGAACACCCCTTGGACTTATTGGACAACAGTATGAAAGTCGCCAAGTAAAGAAAATAGGCCTTACTCAGGAAGAAAAACTCCAACGACCAATTGAGGAAAAAGAAAGTTTTCGTTGGCTGGAAATGGCGCGTAGCACACTGAGTGCTGTGCCGGATGGAGTAGAAACGATAATGCTCTGTGATCGTGAAGGTGATTTTTACGAACTCTATGCCGAAATGTTGAGTCTGGGTACATTATTTGTTGTGCGACTTATACAAAATCGTATAACCGTTGATGGCACTCGCTCGCTTCAACAATTGCGCAAGATGAAAGCCTGTGGCGAGGTTGAGGTTTCTATTCCTCGTGATACTCGGAAAAACTTGCCGTCTCGAACTGTTAAAATGGAGGTTGCCTTTTGTTCTGATGTGGTGATTACCCGGCCAAAACGGGTAAAAACCGGTTTGCCTCCTTCTTTGAGGTTTAATCTTGTGCGAATTACGGAAATTAGTGAAACAAGTGGTGAGTCGATTGAGTGGCTTTTGGCGACAAATTTGTCTGTTGTTGATGTTGCGGATGTTATGGAGGTGGTGGGTTATTATGTTCAGAGGTGGAAAATAGAGCGGTTTCACTATGTTTTAAAGAGTGGTTGTGCGGTGGAGAAAATTCAGCAAAGGACTTGTGAGCGGATTGAGTTTGTTTTGTTGATTTATTCGGTAATTGCAGTGTTTATTTTGGCTATGACGTATATGGCGCGTTTTTTTCCTGAGTGTTCTTGTGATGTTTTTTTGGATGAGGCTGAGTGGAAGATTTTGTATCGTCTTGTTACGAGAGAGAAAAACGCTCCGGATAGGCCGTATTTGTTGAAAACTGCTGTTGCTTATTTGGGTGAGTTGGGTAGCTATAAGCATTCGCTAAGCGATGGTGAGTATGGTGTTAAGGCTACTTGGAAAGGTCTGATTAAACTCTTCGACGCACTTGATATTGTTGACAGACTTATGGGGCAAGTATAGCCTTATCGTGTATAGAAAAATCAGCAACCGCACCCTTATCGACAAAATTTTCCGTTATGTACTCGCGCAAAAGCTCGACATTTTCCCGCAAAGTAAATTCTGTTTGCAGGGCAACCTCAATTTCCCGCGCCAATCGTGCGTCTTTGCGGATTTCGCGCGCTTCGACGGCGTTCCAAAGAATTTGTCTGTCGGCATATTCGGGCGGCGCGTTTTCTGGCAGGATTATTTCACTGTGGACAACGCCGCCTTTTCTTGTATAGTCGTGGGTGATTTCGCCTGTTTCGTCACATAATTCCTCGCCTGCCCTGTATGCCGCCGAGCGCAATATCCCGCCAGAGCGGTACGCCGCCGCGCCCACAGCCGAACGCCCGAGCCGCGCCCGATAATTTTGACGCTTAGATGATAGAGCACCATTACGCAAGCCCCCGCTTTACGGTCTTTGGAAGGTGCTCAAACCCGCATGATTCGTAGGTTTTTGGGGTTTTGCATTCCGAAGGAATGCGTAAGTGCGCCCTTCCCACATTAACGCCAAAACCCCCTCCAAAAGATAGGACGCAACCCACCGTTGACGCATTTTCAATTATTGTTTTGTGGACAAGCCCCACTTGTTTGGATTTGTAAAATTTTGGATTTGTAGCAAGGGCAAAAAAGCACCCCTGCCAAAAGTGAACACCTTTGACAGGGACAAAAATTTTGACAAAAAGTCGGAGTGCAGAAACCATTTGACTACACTCCTATGAAAATTTCTATTACCGTGTTAGCATAAAGCCGCCAACGCCTGCAAAAACGCCGCCTCTCTTGATTATACCCCTTTTGATACTTTAGTAAATATCGATCGTGTGTGCTTTACCAATAATGTGACGCTTTTTGGGTGACATTTTAGCAGATGCTGTTTAGTCATCAGTGTAAAGAGCACATCGTTTTAGATGCTTGATTTTGTCATGGAGTCGTCTAAACATTGTAGTATTGCATCTGCCAAGAATCCGGGTAATTGTTTTTCGTGTACTACGATCAATTGCTTTAAGAACCGTGGCTTGTTTTTTTTTAAACCCATAAAATGCCAAGTCTCATCAAACTCTGCCTCTTTAACGTTAATAGACTTCTTGTGAAACTAGGTCAGTGTACGTGCTTGAATTGTTGTCCTATTGGTAATTGGGTGTTTGAGCTTATTTTAATTTATGCACTGATCTAACACTTTGGAACAGACAGTTTCGCAAGAGGTCTGTTGTTTTTATAGTGGCTTGGCAGGTTTTTTTGCAAGTGTTGCATTCTTGTGTCTCGATTTGTTGGTTGTTTGTCTATTACTACTTTCACTTCTACAAATGCCCTTTGCAGGTATTTTTATCTCCTAATCATAAAAACAACCTATAACCTAATTTGAGGTATGACCTTGAAATTAGCCTGCATTTTCGCTTAAATATGCATACATATTTTCTATGTGTATAAATTTTTTTCTTTTGTTCAATCTTGCTCTAACCTGTAATTGTGCACATTTACTTACATGTGTAATACAAAGTACACTTTTAGAAACAAACAACCAAACATGTTTGCCGTAAATATAAATACTCAAAAAGCCATTAATGCATTATAATATAAAATAAAATAAGGAAGAACAAAATAAATGAATACAAATAAAATAAACACAAAGCTATTGGCAACCATAACAATAATGCTATTATTTGCATCTGCGATGCTAGCAGTGGTACCAGCAGCAAACGCAACCATATCTGTAGCCGTCTCACCTGGTACTGTTCAGGTTGGTGGCAAAATTACCGCTACAGGCAATGTCTCAAACCCTGGTGCTACGGTATCAATATATATTGATAACCTTGAAATTGCGAATCGATTAAATGCTACAAGAGCAACATCTAGTGCTAATGCTACTTATTCCATTGACGCAAACATTCCAGAACTCAAGAAGGGTGCACACGACATTCTTGTAGTTGAAGAAGTTGGCAATGTTTTCGGATCTGGTCAGTCTGCTAGTGCACCCATTACTATCGGGGAGAAGTTGACTTTAACACTATCAAAAGATATCCGAGGCGCAACTGTAGAAATTAAAGGCACAGGCTTTACTCCACACAGCACGGGAGGACAGAATAACACTTTAGCCTTTAGGTTCTATAACACCACCGGTAACGTTACCGATATGGTTCTCCCAACGTCGCCTTCAGCTGTACGACCAAATGTTAACGGTACTTTCACTGCATATTTCACTGTACCCAATCTAGACTACGGTAGCTATACTGTCAGCGCTATAACTGCTTCTGGTTCTGCTAGTGATTCTGCAACAGCAGCTTTTGCAATTGGTCCAGTTATTACTCTTTCTCCAAACAATGGATTAGCAGGAACACAGATTACAATTAAAGGACGCGGATTTACACCAGGTACAACATTAACTACTCTTAACTTTACTTCTGGTGCAGTACTTAGATTGCTAAACGAAAGTGTGATCACAATAGACGGTGCAGGTGAATTCGAAGCTAATGCACTAGTTCACTCTGGTGCTTATGGTACACATACTATTGCAGCACAGGCTGTTGGTGGTCTAAGCGGAGAGGCAAGCTTTAGAATCAGTAATAACGCTAATGGTCATATAACAGTTAGCCCAATTGCAGGATATCCGACTACACCAGCTGGTCCAGGTGATTTAATTACTGTTACTGGCTCAAACTTTGCAACAATTGCAGGCACAAAAGTTACTCTTACATTAACGCAGACTGGTGCACCAAGTTATCATCTTGGTGAAGTTACTACTAATAGTGATGGCACATTTACTGCTGAATTTATTGTTCCAACAAGCGGCACTGGTGAATACAACGTTACTGCTATGGATGCATACGGTATAACTGGTAGTGCACCCTTTGGCGTCTCTATACTCTCCGTAGGACTCTATGACGACGTTACTGCAGCACCTATTACATATGACGTTACAACAGGCATGAACACAACAATTAAAGGCACTGGCTTTAACGTCTTTGGCGACTCATACTATACAGCTAACATTACCATAGATGGTAAAATTATCCCTAACGGACAAAATGTCGGTCACCAATATGTAAATGGCGGTATTTCCGCTATTATAGGTGCTGTGGGAAGCACTATGGAACCTGGAACATACACAGTAGGAATAACTGCATATGTACACAGACTCGGAGGCGGTGGTCAACCAGCTGTTATTGGATATATTCGCGCTGAAACAAAAATGACGGTATCCAAAACTGCTGAAGTGACAGTCTCTCCTCAAATAGCTCCACGAAACTCTACTGTACTTGTTGAAGGTGCATACTTTACAAACAATTCAGCTGTTACTATTCGTATATTTAACGCAACAACAGGCGTACAAGTTGGCAGTTCATACACCGCAACTGTAGGTACAAATAAGACTTCAGGCATATTCGCTCGCAACATCACTATCCCAATTGACTTTAAACTTGGTGACTACATCATTAACGTTACCGACACTAACCGCGTAACAGCTAAAACAACTCTTACAGTAGCAAAAGTTAGCATAAATATCACTCTTGGCTCAAACACATATGCACAAGGCGACATTGCAACATTCCAATTAACTAGCAACACAGCTCCAATCGGCTCAATTAAAGTGTATGACTCTAGCGGCGCAACATTTGCTACTATACCCCTTACAACAGCTAACTGGGTTAAGAATGGTAATAGCTATTCTTATCAGCAAAGTGGTAGTGCAGGTGGTGTACCTTTCGGCGCAATGATTCAGCTAGCCTCAGACGCACGCACAGGCGCATGGAAATGGGAAGCAGACGTCCAAGATGCAAATGAACCACAAAAATACAACGGCACATTCACAGTAAACGCAAAGACAGCAACTCCAACTCCACCTCCAACTGCAACTGCAACTACAGCTCCATCTACACCTCCATCAACTACAGCTCCATCTACACCTCCATCAACTACAGCTCCATCTACACCTCCATCAACTACAGCTCCAACTTCAGCTCCTCCAACTGCTCCAGCGACTTCTGCTCCTGCTGATAAAGGTACTGATCGGACGACTCTTATCATCATTGTAGCGGTTGTTGCTTTGATTGTTGGTGTGATAGCAGTATTTCTGTTTGTCACAATGCGTCGCAAAATCGCAAACTAAACAACAGCAATAGCAAACAAACAAACCAAAAATCAAACCCTTTTTCTTTTTTTGTCAACACTTAAAACTTTTGCCAACACCTAAATCTTGGCTCCCTCTCGCTTTATTAGACCTTCTCGAGAATTAGATCCGTTTTTCGAAGTTAATTATGCCACAAATTAAAGCCATGCGTAGTCCAAACCGTTTTCTACGATTACGATACCT
>WRGM01000092.1 GCA_009787175.1 Candidatus Bathycorpusculum fermentans
AGGTTTAGGGATAGTTTGTCGATGAGTTCGTTGAGGGTTATGTCGGGTGTTTCTGTTATGGTGTTTTTGATTTGTTGGTCTTGTTGTGCGGTGAGTTTGCTTTTTCTTTTTGTGTATGGGATTGGTTGGTAGTTTCCTGTTTTTTGGTATTTGCTCCATATTCGGCTTATGGTGCGTTCGCTTGTGTTGAACCATTTTTTGATTTGTGATGTGGGTTTGTTTCTTTGTTTGGCTGCTATTATATCTGCTCGTTTATCATTTGAAACCGGTCTCACCATGACTGAACATACCTTTAACAATTAAACACCACAAACATACACGCCAATGTATATTTAAATTGCTATATGTTTGTGCTTTTGATGATGTGAAATTGTTTAGAAAGCGTAAGTAGACCCTATTTAAACAGGGACCTAGAGGATTGTGGTGGGGCCGCTGGGATTTGAACCCAAACCTACATGGAGATATCGCCAACCAACCTCCTTTTTTCTTTTTCCCAGTTTTTCGGTATCACTTCATTTTTTAGAACAAGTTTATCCCCTACCTAAAATCAAATTTAGGAATACATTTTAAAAATTCTTCAACAACATTACAAACAGCTATATCTCTATCAAACTTTTTTGACTTAAAATTGGACTCTGCTTTTGCTAATGCAATTGTAAGTTGAACCTCCAAAGGTTTAATCACTTGATTCTTTTCCCCCACCTCTGACGGTCTACCATTCATAAGTAGATCGCTTGCTGCATCTTCGAAGTACCAACGAATAAGATTGCAATCAGTTTCGTTAAAGGAACAAGAGTCTAACTGATTAATAACCTCGGTCCAAGCGTTTCTAAACTGCTCCAATTTTAAAACATTAGACATACAAATAGCAAAGACACAGAACAATTTAAGTATACACATGTTTTTCTCTTGCAATTTTTCTATTTTAGAAATACTAAAAATGTGAAGCGTTTCAAATAGGTGTAGGAAAAACACAAAAGACCATCGCTAAACTATAAGAAACAGTGCGACAATATAAATAAAATAGTGGTCTTTGTGGAACACAGTCACCTTGAATTCAAACAAATATGGGATGACGATTATTTAAAACATATTTGTGCTTTTGCCAATACTCCTGGTGGGGGCGTGCTTGAAATTGGTAAAAACGATAAAGGCAAGGTTATTGGACTTCCCAATATCAAAGAGTTAATGCATGAACTTCCCACTAAAATTAAAAACATTTTAGGCATACACGCTGATGTTGAACTTAAAAACGAAAATGACAAACAGTATATCTCTATAACCGTTGCAAAATACCCCTCTCTTATCGGATATAAAGGTACATACTACCTACGCAGTGGTTCAAACACACTTGAATTAACTGGCCAAGCACTATCAGAATTTTTACTTCGCTCCATAGGTAAAACATGGGATGAAATAACAGTTCCTAACGCATCTGTTAACGATTTATCACCAAACGCACTTGAACTTTTCCGTGAAAAAGCAGTACAGAGTGGACGCCTAAAAAAAGAAGACATCACTGTTTCTGTGGAGGTTTTACTTGAAAAACTCAAATTAACAGCAGATGGATTTTTAAAACGTGCCGCGGTTCTATGTTTTGGTTCAACACCGGAACGGTGGATAACTGGTGCGCATATAATGATTGGTTTCTTTGAAAATGATGATGTAGAAATACGTTATCAGAACATAGTTGAAGGTTCCCTTATTGAGGTGGTGGATAACACCCTTGATTTGCTCTATACAAAATATCTTAAGGGATGGATTCGCTACGAGGGAATTTATAGGGTTGAGGATTATCTTGTTCCACGCGAAGCTATGCGAGAAGCAGTTTTAAACGCGGTTGTGCACAATGATTATTCATATTTTAATCCTATACGAATTAGAGTTTATGAAACTAAAATAAGTATTACAAATATGATGGCTAAAATACCTGAAGGTATTAGTTTTGATGATCTACTAAACTCGACTAAGTCATATAGGCATAATCCAAACATTGCGGAGGTTTTTCATCGCAGTGGACAAATTGAAACTTGGGGTCGAGGCATACAGAAAATAAAAGACGAATGTCTAAAATATGGTACGTCTGACCCAGTTTTTAATAAAGTGGGTTGTTTTTTTGAAGTGGTATTTAATTGTACAAAAAGTTATGCCAAAACTATTCTCAGGGAAAATAACGGAATAAATAACGGAATAAATAACGGAATAAACCAAGATAATTATGCGGAAATAACTGATAAACAAAAACGCATTATGCTTTTGATTAAAGAAAATCCCACAATAACAACTAGGCAACTTGCACAAAAAATAGGTATTACTGATTATATTATTGAAAACAATTTAAGAGTTCTAAAAGGTAAAGGTGTTATTGTACGAGAGGGGTCAAAAAAGAAAGGCAAATGGGTTCTAAAAAAAGCGTAACAACAAAAAAAAGAAGCATCAGATTATGAAGCAATAACTGCAGTTAGTGCCATCGTGTCCACTCATTGTAAGCGTCCTCTACATTCATGTAATCGCCGCCAACGTTCAAATTGGATACAAACTTTGCCGACATCATAAAGGTCCCGTCTCGTTCATATCGATACACAACACCCTCTGGCGTGGTTTGGCAACCATGAAAACCCTTACCCAACAACCCAAGCGCATCCACAACAGAAACAGCACCACCCGCCCACACTAAACCAGCATGAGTAAAACCATGGCATTTACAACGCTCCATAATCTCAGAAAACTCCAACCGAACAGGCCTATCCACACCTTGGATAACATCAAACACCACAAACGGCTCATGAGGCAATTTATAAAAAAGCGAGTGAGTCTTAATCATCCATTCCCCACAAACCCGCTCCCCATCCAAAAGCAACGCATCAAAACGCGCAACATTATCCGCCACAAAATCTGCAAACCGCCGCAAAAACACCCACTCAGACATACGCACATCATAACCCTTACGCATAACAGGATACAAAACACCGTTCTTTTTATATACACCCACATTTGCACCATCCACCTTTTCAGTAACATAAAGCCTATCCCGCTTAGAAAATTGTAACTTTTCAGTAAAAAACGGCTGAAAAGACACCTCCATTAAAGAATCACCAGAATCCTTCAGTCTTGAACCTGTCAAATGCTTAATGTTCCCAAAGTTACGCGGGATTACTTTACCTTGAATAGCTCCACTTAATATACTCATCAATTGTCTCAATCCCATAAATAATAAACGGTGGCCATTTTCTCCATGTTCAATTTTAACTACTACAGTTGATACATATCAATAGTAACTGTTTTTTAAACAACTTGTCTCATAAAACGTTAATCTTTTCTTAACAATTTTCAGAAAATATAGAAATAACACTCGCTAAAGAACAACTTGACTTTTACCAAGAGAAGAATGGAAAGCTAGAAAAAGAGGTTAGCATTACATTAAGTTTTTCAAGACTCATTTGTAGTTTTATACTTTTGCTCTTGTAGATCCGTTTCTTGCCGTTTTTGTGTCTCCTCAAATTTTAATGCCGTTTCTTTATCTATTATTATACCACAAGTGGCGCACCGTATGTTACCAAAAGGATTTTTACTACTACACCTGGGACATTCAACCAGCTTTACTATGCCAACATCTTTGGTTGTGGCTATTTTTATTCCATGTAATTCTAATATGGCCTCTTCTAGGTTTTCTGCGGAGGAACGTACGTATTGTTTGGTCATTTTGCTGCCGTATGTCAAGCCAGTGAATTGGTTTAATTGGTTTTTAGTGAAAACTTTGGCCATTGTCATAAGGGATGTATATCGGCAGATGGAAGGACAAATGTCTTTGTTTAACCCTGCCTTTTGCGCCAACTGTTTGATTGTTGAACGAAAGTGACTATAGTTTAATTGCTCGCCCACTCGATTATTGATTAGGGAGCACCATAGGGGTGTTTTTGGGTGGTCTTTGTTTGGGTGCTCTTGGATCCAGTCTAAAAGGGGTTTGTTGGATACAACAAGGGGTATATGTTTGAGACCCGTTCGTCCATTAACTGCAATAACGCAATACTCTCCTTTGAACTCTACACTATCAATAGACATAGTTAAAAGCTCACTTGGTCGAAGAGCGGCTTCAAATAGCACGTAGAGCATTGCGCGATCACGTTTATTGGTAGTGACTTTGAGGAGGGTAACGATTTCTTCTTGTGTTAGTAGGTTTTCAGGATTGACTCCTGTGTCCTTTTCTTTTATCACCAAGCTTATCCACCTTACTTCAGGTGGTAGGGGTGTGCCTTTAGCACAGGTGCCTGTTTTGGCATATTGAACTAATTTGCGCAGAACAAGTTTTTTGTCACGTATAGTTGTGTTTTTATTTTGGCTACTGTTTATGTCTGCAACCACCCGTTCAACATCTGCTCTAGTTATCGCTTGCAAATCAACATCAACGAAACGAAGTAGCGCCGGTAAATGTGCTGCATATTTTGCCACTCGACCCATTGAAAGATCCAATGCAGTTAAGTGGTCTAAAAATTGCAGAGCTATTTCTCCGTTGCGTAAAAGTTTGATACTACGTCGGGCTCGTAAAAGCCGTTGTTCATAGTCATGAATAGATTTGTTAGTCATGTACATCATGCTCTTTTATGTTCTGTGAATTTAAAAGCCCAAACAGTAGGCAAAAATTTGCCCTCATGCTGACAGAGCCTCGAGCGAGCTTTGCTTGTTTGAGTATAATGCGGTCGCCGGGATTCGTCTATTTGGGTATGGTTCTCCGGCCGAGCATCATACCCAAAAAATTGGCGACGTCGGGATTTGTTTTTTTTTGAGTATAATGCGGATGGTGGGAACTATCAGGAGTTTGGTACCGGGGAAGGAACCCATACTCAGAAGTTAATTGAAATTGGGTGTTAGTTGTTTGGGTAGGATTCGTTTTCCAAAAATCAGGGATTATGCTTTGAGAATTCATCTTAAACACTAAAGGAAGTGATAACACAAAATGGAGTATAATGGTAATTTTGCATAGAGGATGAACTATGAGATGTGTGAGGTATGGAATGGACGTTATGTAAAAGACGGTTTTTAATCAGGATAAGCAGTGTTACAAATACGATGATTTTGTTTGTGTGTGTTTATGTCGCTTTTTAAATTTACCTAATTTTAATGGTATAGAGGATACTGATATTGAAGTTCAAAGAAGATGAAGAGTCACAGAAAATTTGGATGAACATGATAATTGTTGTAGAACACGTGAAGGGGTTAGGGCTTTAGTGTTTGTTGTAAAGTAGGTGTAGGTTTTGTGTATAGTGGATTAGCTTTGTATGACAAGAAAGGAGAACTTGTTTAGTTATGGTTAGTGGGGAGGGAAATGTTGGATTTACTTCTGAGCGCATATTTGGCAATATCGTCTCCAAGGATAACAGTGTTAAGGCAACTGGTTCCAACTCCCAAATCCCCACCTGTCCCAACTGTGGCCCAAAAACAAAAAAAGTTTGGCGAGCAGGCACCTATCAATCACTTCTGGGCGATGCTATACAACGCTGGCTCTGTTGTCAGTGCGGTTTGCGATTTAGCGATCCAAACGATGCCACTTTAGCTAAAGAGCGACTTCAACAAGAATTCACTTTTAACGCAAATACATTAAAAAACAGTGATGCTCTATCTAAGTCCTGCTAAATAAGCGCATGGAAAGCGAAAAATTTGGAACCCACAACAACATGTACCGAAAAAGTGGGGATATCTCTACAAGAAACCAAGGTCAAATAGTAGAATTTGCTTGGTGGATGCAAAAAGAAGGCTATGCTGAAGCTACAATTAACAGACGAGCAAGATTACTAAAAACGCTCATCAACAAAGGTGCAGACATACAAAATGCTGAATCAGTAAAAGAGACAATCGCAAAACAACAACACTGGAAAAGCAAAACAAAAAAACTCGCCGTAGAAACATACGATTGCTATCTAAAAATGCATGATCAAACATGGAAAAAGCCCATTTTTAACACGGTTAGAACGATACCATTCATTCCCACAGAAGAAGAACTTAACTGCCTAATCGCAGGATGCAACAAAGCAACCGCAACATTTCTTCAACTGCTCAAAGAAACAGGAATTCGAAGCGGCGAAGCATTCATACTACAATGGATAGACATCAACACAGAAAAACAATTCGTAAACATCACCCCCGAAAAAGGTAGTGAACCACGCCAAATCAAAATATCAAAACAATTAATCACAATGCTCAACAGCCTACCACACGATAACACAAAACCATTTGCATACTCTCAGAGACACTTTGCACGAAACTTTAGAACCCAACGGAAAAGAATAGCACACAAATTAAAAAATGACCGCCTGCTCAAAATACACTTTCATACCCTACGGCACTGGAAAGCCACCACTGAATACCACAAAACCAAAAACATATTACATGTCATGAAATTACTGGGTCACAAAAACATCCAAAACACACTGCTCTACACACAATTGATAAACTTTGACGAAGACGACAATTTCCACTCCGCAACAGCCAAAACCATACAAGAAGCACAAAAACTCGTTGAAGCAGGCTTTGAATACGTCTGCGCATTTGAAGAAGTGAAATTATTTAGAAAGCGCAAGTAACTTAGACCCTATATAAATAAGGACCTAGATTATCGTGGTGGGGCCGCTGGGATTTGAACCCAGGATCGCATGCGCCCCAGGCATGTATCCTAATCCATGCTAGACGACGGCCCCATAGCCGTGTTTTAGGGCGATTTATAGCCATCTGGGTTGTTTGTTAATATTAAGGTTTTCTAATATTTGAGTATAGTTTTTACTATAGTGATATGTTGTAAGGGTTTTTTGTGCATCGTTATTTCTGATGTGGTTACATGCTCCTAAATAGATGAGAGGGAAGTGTTGTACACTTCACTTAACCTAGCCTGTAGTATGTCTCACCCATAGTGGTCTATATAGTTACAGTAGACCTTAGTCCTTATTGTTTTTGGCGTTTTTAATGGAATTTATGAGCACCTAGTCAGGTTTTTAAACTGTTAGAGTACCAAA
>WRGM01000093.1 GCA_009787175.1 Candidatus Bathycorpusculum fermentans
GTGTGGGAAAAAGGTTAGTGATGAGGAGTTAAAGTCTGTAAATATTTCAAAAGTAGGTTTACATGGGGAATGGAACTATATTATTTCACTAACCAAATAATCACACGTTATTTTTGCACAGTTCCTAAGAGGCAAAAGGTGTTGGGTTTAATTGTTGGTTTTGTTGTAAAGTTCTGCTAGTTTTAGTATTGTTTCTTTGTAGACTTTTATTCCGTTTAGGTAGTCGTCTATTTTTATGTGTTCGTCAAGTGTATGATCCAGATGTGAGTCGCCAGGCCCATATGTTACTATGGGCAGGTTCATGGCATTTCCTAGTAGATTCATATCGCCAGTTCCTGTTTTGCGCAGTATTGTCGCGGTTTTTCCTGTAACTTTACGAACGGATAGTGAGAGAGCGTGTACTAGTGGTGAGGATTTGTTTGCTTCAAAGGGTTCTACGGTGTCAAGAACGGATAGGTTTATGTATACTGTTGAGTTTGCGTTTTGATAGTTACCTATTATTTTAACCATTTTATCGTATACTTGGGCGGTTGTAAATTGTATTGGTACGCGGACGTCGAGGTTCATTTCGGCTTCGAAGGGTATGACGGAGTCGCCTTGTCCGCCGGTCATTTTTACGAGACATACGGTTATGGATGTGAAGGGTGTTTCTTTTGGATCCATGGAGGGAAAGGCGCATGTGGAGCGGATTTTTTCCCAGAGTTCATATGCCTTCTCAAGGGCGTTATCGTAGAGCCAAGGTGTTGAGGCGTGACCTGTTTCGGTTTTTATAATTATTTTTAGTTGAATTTGTCCTTTATAGCCTATAGTTATGTTTTCAACACCGCTTGGTTCTCCGAAAATGGCATAGTCTGCCTGTATGCCATCGGTTATTAAATGGCGTACGCCCTGGCTTGTGGCTTCTTCTTCTACGACGCTGGCTATTAAGATTTTTCCTTTAAAGCCTGGTTCTTTTGAGGCGGCGAGGGCTGCCATGACCATGGCGGCTAGGGGACCTTTGGCGTCGACTGCGCCTCGGGCGTAGATTTTTCCTTCTTCAACGCGTAGGGGTACATGTCCTGCGACGGTGTCCATATGACCGCAGAGCAATATGACGGGTTTTCCATCACCTACGACGCCTATTACGTTGCCTATGGCGTCTATACCTACTTCAAAGCCCATATGTTTCATTTGGGTGGCTAAAAAGTTGGCTATGTCCTGTTCTTTTCCACTTGGGCTATATATGCCAAGTAGGTTAGTTAGAAATCGTACTGCTGCTTGCTCGTTCATTTTCTTCTTCTCCTAAAACTTCATCTAAAACGTTAATTACCGTATCAATTTGTGTCTGGCTTATTATTAGGGGTGGGAGGATGCGTATTACGGTTTTTCCGGCGTCTATTAGGAGCACGCCTTTATTTTGTGCTTTCATTATTACGCCGTATACGTCATAGCGGAGTTCTATGCCGAGCATTAGACCTATGCCGCGTACTTCTTTTACAATTTTATGCTTAGAGGCAAGCATATCAAGTTGTGTTTTGAAGTATTTTCCGTTAACCGCGGCATTATCTGCCAGATTTTCCTCTATTAGGGTGTCGAGGGCAGCGCAGCCTGCGGCGCATACAAGGGGACTGCCGCTAAATGTTGTTGAGTGTTCACCTACTTTTAGGGTTGACATTATGTCTTCTCGTGCAACTGTGATACCTATGGGTAGTCCTCCGGCGAAGGGTTTGGCTAGGCAGATTATATCTGGGGTTACATTCCAGTTTTGGCAGCAGAAGAGTTTTCCTGTACGTCCAAAGCTTGTTTGTACTTCGTCGAAGATTAGTAGTACATTTTTTTCAGTACAAATTTCCCGTACCTGCTGTAGGTAATTGTTGGGTGGGACGCGTATGCCTCCTTCGCCGCGTATGGGCTCTATAATTACGGCGGCGGTTTTATCAGTTATAGCGTCTCTTATTTTATCTGGGTTGTCGGGTGCGACGTGTTTGATGTCGGGGATTAGGGGTGTGAAGGGTTCTCTGTATTTTTTATCCCAAGTTAATGAGAGCGCGCCTAGGGTTTTGCCGTGGTATGCGCCCATTACTGCTATTATTTCTGTGCGTCCTGTGGCTTTGCGGGCAAGTTTTATGGCGCATTCTATAGATTCTGCACCGCTATTTGACAAGAACGCTTTACTAAGACCCTTAGGGGTAATGTTTACTAGTTTTTGGATGAATTCAGCGCGTTTATCATTGTAGTAGCAGCTATGTAGAGTAATTAGTTGTTCAGTCTGTGCTTTTAGGGCGGCTACAATTTTTGGGTGACAGTGTCCAAGGGCGGCTACGCCGTAGCTGCTGGCGCAGTCGATATACTCTTTGCCGTTAATATCCCATAATAGAGCACCACTGCCGTGGGTGAACACTAGGGGTTTTTTTGAGAAAACATTAGCTAAAAGGGAGGATTCCGTATTCATTATTTCCTTTTCATTCATCTGTCATCACGGTACCAACTTTATAATTTAAAGCCAAAGTTATAGGCTGTTTAGCAGTGCCTAAAGTTATGAAAACCTCTTTAACACCCTGATTTAACGCTTCAAGACCAGCGTGGACTTTTGTACTCATACCCCCGCCTATGCTGGGAAGAGCCTCTTTTACCTCGGAGGCAACAATTTTTGACACACACTTACCCTTAATGAGTAAACCCTCAACATCAGTTAGCAGGACTAGCTTGTCGGCTTTTAGAGCACCAGCGAGTATAGCAGCTGTCCTATCGCCGTCCACGTTGAGAGGGTCATAGTCTTGACTAAGAGCTATAGGGGTAACAATGGGTAAATAATTTTTTTCAAGCAGTAAATTTACAAGCTCCGTATTTACCTTGGTTATTTTACCAGTGTAGCCGCCGTCAATTACTTTTTTACGTCCACGCTCATCGACAACAATAAGCCTTGTCTTACGCTCCGCCTTAAGAATAGCAGAGTCAAGCCCGCTTAAACCAACAGCATTAATACCCCTAGCTTGAATGGCTAAAACAATTTGTTTATTTAACTTACCCGCCATAACCATAGTGTAAATATCAACAGTCTCCCTATCAGTATAACGACTGCGAAAACCCTCAGGAGACATTATAAATTTCTGCTCCTTACCCAACTTGGAAGCAATCTCGGTAACCTCTACACCGCCACCGTGAACAAGAACCACCTTATGCTCTTTAAGCACTTCCTGTAAGTCAGCGATAAGATCAGACGATGCGCCCTCTTTTAGGATACTCCCACCCATTTTAATTACTAACAACATATTTATCACATCGGATGAAAACCAGCACTTTTAAGACCAACCGTTTCATCTACACCCATAAGCAAATTTAAACATTGAACACCCTGACCTGAAGCACCCTTACACATATTATCAATAGCAGAAAACATTAGAAAACGATTAGCATGCTCATCAATTTCAAAACCAACATCACAAAAATTGGTGCCAACAACAAATTTAGGATCAGGAAACTGACAAAGCCCCTTCGGATACTTTACCAAACGTACAAAAGGCTCATTCCCATACATACCACGAAGAGCCCTCCAAAGATCTTTGCTAGTTATTTTATGCTTAGGATAAACATGAATAGTAGCTAAGATACCACGCACCATGTTAACAGCATGGGGAGTAAAACCAATTGTCACAGGCTGACCATTATTTAAAAAGGAAAGCTCCTGCTCCACCTCAGCTATATGACGATGCCCCGCAACCTGATAAGGACGCACACCACTAAAACGCTCAGGATGATGAGACGCAGAAGTAGGCTTACTACCACCACCAGAACTACCAACTTTGAGATCAACTATAATTTTATCAGTATCAACAAGACCCGCCTTAACAATAGGTGCCAAACCTAAAATAGCACTTGTAGCCATGCACCCAGGACAGGCAACAAGACGAGCACCCTTAATTTCTTCACGATACAACTCAGGCAAACCATAAACAGCTTCCCTAAGCAACTCAGGATGAGCATGCTGCCAGCCATAATATATCTCATAATCAGCAGAATTTTTTAAACGAAAATCAGCACTCATATCTATAACCTTAAGACCAACCTCAAGAAGCTTAGAGACAAGGTTAACTGAACCGCCATGAGGAGTAGCCGTGAAAACGAAATCACAATTTTTTTGAAGCTCAGATATATCCTGTGGTACAAATTTAAGCTGAGTTAAACCGCGAAGGTTAGGATGTATATTAAAAAGATATTCACCAGCATTTTGACGTGAAGTTACCATAGTTACATCTACATTTGGATGCAAAAGTAGCAAACGTAAAAGTTCTCCGCCAACATACCCTGAACCACCAATTATGCCTATTCTTGCCATCATTCTTTTCTTCTCCAAGATTAACCTATTTTAATCAATTAGACTTTGAGCGGTCTTTAAGAGGGGAATTGCCACATTCAACCCCGTTACGAGTCGCGTATTTTCCCAGAACTCGGGACAGGAATTTGCCTCATGAAACACAAGAGCATTTTTGTTATTTTCTATATTTTCATCGATTACGCTTTTAACTTTCTGGTAAGAATCCGAGCTTGCATATGTACTAAAAGATTGCCCCAACCGGCTGTTCCAAGCAGAAAAATTGGCCAAACGCATCTCATCAGCTTTTACCTTTTGCACTGGCAGATACTCTTGCGCGGCAAGATCAAGCTGAGTCTTTAGATAGGTCTCATCTACCTGCTTATTATCAGCAACATTTATCATAGCATCAAGAGCAAAAATCCAAGCATCATTACCCTCTCCTAATGTGTCACCACATTTGCTTGCTAACTCTATGACACATTGAGGCAGTTTAGCTTCAAATACCAAGTTGCCAAGGAAAGTATTTGTACGAAAATCTTTAAACCCTGCACGGGCAAGCGCTGTATTATGACATATGGGCTGCTTACCTTTTTCTTTATAGACTATTATGCGTAAATCGTAAAACCATTTGTTAATTAACTCTTGAGCAACTACACCTACGGGATTTATTATGCCAGGTTTTGTTTCTTTTATGTTTGAGAGAAGCTCTTCACGGTTTTTTGAGAGCATAATCATTTTGCCATGAGTACCAGCATCTGCTTTAATTACTATACCATCGGTAAGGGGGATTTCTGCTTGAAATAGATCCGCAATGTCAGGTTCATTATGAATTTCTTTATGGTCCTTCATAAAATCAGAAGCATCACAGGGCACAAAAACTGTTTTAGGAACAGGCAAACCAGCCTTCCAAAGCTTTAACAGTGTACGTAGTTTACTGTAACAGGTAAATTCTACTTGACTGGTGTTTATAGTTTTTTTATCAAGCATTTCCATAAAATATGAAGCTTGTAAACGCCTGTTTTTGCTTTGAGCACGATTAAGTACAACAGCGGTTTGGCTAAAAGTTTCAAGGTAATCTTTACCTTTGGTCTTGACATTGAACCCTTCTTTGGATATTGTTAGGGCTATTTTACGAAAGGGTATAAATTTTAGATCTAGGCCGAGTTGCTGTGCGGTCTGCTTTATTCCGGCTTCATCATTTTCTGAGCGTTCATATAGAAGAGCTATGCTCATCGCGTTATAGATTCCTTTCAAAAAGAAATATTGTTGTTAGAAAATAGGAAAAAGTGTGCTGTTTGACGGCTTATTCGCCCCAGTCTTCGCCTTCAATGGTTAATTCTTGTAGTTCTACGCATCCGTCTTTGACTGCTTTTACTTCGAGTTCAAGTCCACAGCTAGGACAGCTAATGATTTCGCCACTTTCAGTGTCTGAGGGAATTTCTAGTTCTGCATCACAGTCAGGACATTTTGCTTTGTAGATACTTGTTTCTTGTAAGTTTGAATTTGAGGAGTTTACCATTGTTTTATTTCACTTTTTTTATTGGAAATGCACCTTTTATTAAGCTGTACCTTTTAAACATTGTGACTTAAATGTTACAGGTTAACAAATAAATGTTCCAAATAACACAAAACAACACAACTAAAAAACACACAAACAAAAAACACAACACCAAACCCCAACAACGCCAAAATCGTTAAATTCAAACAAGACCTATTAATCACAGGCAAAGACACATGGACGAAACAGATAAAAAAATCATAAAAATACTAAAAAACGACTCAAGAGCAGGCTACGTAGAAATCGGCAACCAAATAAACCTAACAGAAGGCGCAGTTAGAAAAAGAATCAAAACCCTAACCGACGAGGGCACCATCTGTAAATTCACAATAAAAATAAACGCAACCGAAGGCGCAGAAGCTATAACACTGCTAACTGTAGAACCATCCTATCCTACACAAGAAGTAACAAAACACATACAAACAATCCCAAATGTAGAGACCATATATGAAGTAACAGGCGAATACGACATCATAGCAGTCATAAGCGGCATAAACGTAGCTGAAGTAAACGAGTGCATAGAAAAAATCCGACGCGTCGAAGGCATAACAAAAACTAACACCATGATAGTCCTACGCAACATCTAAAAAACCCCACAATACACCAAACAATTAACCAATACACATAATACATAAAGAAACATAAACACTTGAAAATAAATCCAAAGAAAGCAAGATTTTAACAATTCAATGTATCACATGCTCAAAAAAGCCAACAGTTAGGAACAGTCAATAAATAATTTGACCATATTGCACGAGTTTCTACTGATGAATTTGGTCAAATTATTTTCTTACAGTTCCTTACCACACACCTTTTGATTATTAAAATAAGGGTACTTCAGACTGCGCAAAAACGGAAATAGTCTTATGGCATCTGGATTTTAAATCACAGTAATTTTTCAGATTATTTTTTAGGTTCACACAAAAACAGTCAAAAAACACAAAAAACAACAAAAACACACTTTACTAACCAAATTTTGCCACTAAACCCACCCTATCACCCGCAAAAATATTAAAAGCACACCTAAAATTATACGCCAAAAACACCAAAGACACCTCACCCGCAACCTTAACAAACCCCCCAGACTGTCTAAAAACTAGCACAAAAACCAATAAAATTCAATACAAAAACCTAATTCTAAATTTACACAATAACACAGCCAA
>WRGM01000094.1 GCA_009787175.1 Candidatus Bathycorpusculum fermentans
GGGTTATGTTGTTAGAGCTGCTGGTGATGTTACTTGTGCTAAGATCGAATACTACATAATTCGAACCTAAAAACCAGAGATACTCACCCCGGAAAGGGTGAGTAGTTCATTTGAGTGATCTAGCATACTGCAATAGTATGTCGTGATCAATCATTTTAACTGATGGCGGCTCTGCCCTGCTTGAACATACATGACCAATGATTTCTCCATTATTATAAATGCAATGATAAAAAATCTCTGACTGAGTCCTAGGATTTAGTACACTAAAAGATGATAAAGACTCTAGCAAACTTTTTCCTTCATATTTTACTCTACTCTCCTTCTTTGTCCATACCTCAAAAAAATGCTCATATAATACATCATCATGAGCTGATAAAACATACGTTTGTTCATCAGGCATAAAAAAGCGTTCTACAATTTTTACATCAATAGTCTTAATCAATTCTACATCTATACCAACAGGAGCATCGCTTATCACAAATGCAACATAATGACCAGCATGAGAAATATTAAACTGCACCTGAGAAGTGTTTGCTAAAAAAGGCTTCCCACAAGGATTAACAGCAAATTCAAGCTGCCTATTATTAAGTCCCGTGGCGCGGCATATCTCAACACGAGCTAAAACATCACCAATAAGCGAATTTTGCGCATCCTGAAAAGAACAAATCTGCTTAATATGTTCCTGTTTTTCTAAAGAAACAAGAGAGAACAAAACATCATACTCATCCCTCATAAGATCAGAAGTACTTCTAAGAATGATAACTTTAAACATGATTTCTCCTCATGCAAAACAGCTGATAGCATACATGTAATAACGTAGAGTATTTGTCTTCCTACAATAAATAAGACTAACTTGTGAATAGGTATCTAATACTTTGCCAAATAGCTGAAAAATAGAATTAGGAGTTTGGGTTGATTATTACCCTTCAACGATGATTAATGTTAACGTGGATCTGACTTGTTTTATTTTGCGGATTTTGTGAGAAATGTCTTCTTTCATTCTATCCATAGTGTCAGAGTTAACTTTTACAATTAAGTCATATACACCATAGGAAATATGTGCCTCTTCAACAATACTGATTTCCCTTAACTGCTTTAAAACTGCCTCTTCGGTACCAGATTCCACATTAAGTAACACATAAGCTTTTGACATAGCAATTCTCCGCTTACAAGTATGTACTGTATAGATAATTAAAGATTTTTGCCATAAAAACCAGTTTCAAGATAAAAAACTTCAATTGATACCCTTATGTTCGACTCTTTTCTTGTAGTCGCTTATCATCTTGTCATGCTCAAACGCAAGTGGACTAGGCAACTCGTTAAGATTGAAAAGTTTGATTTCTTGAACTTCACTATCCTGCTTTACAGTTTGACCACCAACAACTTTTACTGCAAAACATGCCGGATAATAATCATAATCAACCCCATCCATAAAACCATGCTCATGATACTCCCCTAACT
The DNA here is from genome assembly GCA_009787175.1 of Candidatus Bathycorpusculum fermentans. GTDB lineage: Archaea > Thermoproteota > Bathyarchaeia > Bathyarchaeales > Bathycorpusculaceae > Bathycorpusculum > Bathycorpusculum fermentans. Next base: position 1,462 of record WRGM01000094.1, read on the forward strand.
TGTAAATAATTTCCACATCAAGACCCGTCTCCTCTTTAACCTCACGAACACACGTCTGCTCAACCACCTCACCAATATCCAACCTACCACCAGGTAACGCCCAAAAACCCCTAAACGGCAAAGTATCCCGTTTAATAAGCAAAACTTTATCCTGAGAATAAATAATAATCGCAGTTGCAGTCTTACCACAATATCTTGGCATATGATCTCCTAAATTGTTAATTATATTATACCAACTAATAACTTAACTGCTGTGAATTAACCATATAACTGATGTAACGTCAACTGTTTTCTCTAAAGTTGAAGACTGTTTTTGCTATTTTAGTGGGAACTTTTTTGTTCTTTTGTTAAGGGGTATCTTCTGTGTTGAGTGCGGCTAAGAGCATTTGGTGGTCTGTTTCTGAGAGCCAGCCTTCTTCTTTGAGTAGGAGTAAGCCGTTTGTGATTGGTGCTTTCATGTTTAGGATATTGTTTTTTTGTGCTGATGTTTCTATTTGTGTTTCAAGTTCAGGGTTTGTTGCTGTTTCTATCTGTAATTTTTCTCCTAAAGTTGAGACTGCTTTGAAGCGTTCATTTAGTAGGTTTTTGATTTTTGCCATTTTTAGTGCTCCCATGAGTTTAGATGAAAAACCTAAACTATTTGCTATGGCTGGTGGGAAAATGTGGTATCTTTTTGTGTTGGTATTTATTTTATTGTATGCTGCTATGTAGAATGGGATGTATATTATTGTGTTGTTTTTTAGTTTCGGGTCTGTTTTAAGACTTAATGGTTCTATGTTAGTTAAGAGTTTTTCCTGTTGAGTTATGTAATCGTCTAGTTCTTCTAATGTTAGTCTGGTTAGTTCTTCAAGGTTTTTGCTTTCTTGTTTTATTTCTCCCTGTTTGTCGTCTCGTAGTTTTTCTAATGTTGTTATTGGTTTGCGTTCAGTTTGTATTTTTTTGTCAAAATCCTGTTTTAGCTTTAATGTTTCGCTTGTTTTTTGTTCTGTTAGTTTTTTGAGTTGTTTTTCAATTTTTTTATACTGCGATTGGAGTTCGTCTAATTCTTGTTGTTCTCTTTTAATTTTAATTTTCAAATTGTCTTCCGAACGTTTATTGCCTCTTTGCGCTTGAAGTTTTGCCTGTTTGCTGTAGTGTTCAATGTTTATTTCTCTTTCTTTCATAGTTTTTCTTATGCGTATTTTCTGTTTTTCTAGTGGATCTTGTTCGCTATCTATGTTTTTCTCTAATTGTTCTACTTGTTTTTTGTGTTCTTGCGTTAATTTTTCAATTTTTGGATTAATTATTTCTTTTTGAGCTTTAATTTTCGCTTCTGCTTCTTCTGCTATAGCTTTAGACTCAAAAGTAAATCCTTCAATATACCCTTTTGTAGTTTTAGTAATCAACTCTGGCAGTTGCTTTAGTTTCTCTGTTTTCTCTTTAAAATCTAGCTGTAGCGTTTCAATTTGATCAACAATTCTAGTTACCTCTGCTTCTTTTAAAACAGGCAAAATTGGACTTGTATGTGTATCATAAATTTCAACGGCTTCACTACGATAATTATCTAATTCATTAAGCAATGTATTATCCGCAATTAACCCTTCATAGGTCAATTTTTTACTGTTTAATGACTGATGAAAATTCTGATATTTACCCAAAAACTTGCTGTATAATTCAGGGATTCTAAAATTGGCTTCAAAATCTCCAATAGCCTTCTCTATTTGTACTGTTTCATAATGTGTCCAATCATAACTAGTTCTATTTAACCCGTCAAAAACGTAAGTAGCATTTTCCTCTACAATAAACAAAATCGGATACCCGACTTTTAAAATGTAGACACTTTTCTCCTGCTTATTAGAATTTAATCTGCCATCTTTACGTTCTAGCTCTGAAAGAGCAAAAATCGTTGCTATCTCTGCCTCAAAACTAAACGGATCCTTCCGTTTCTCCGAACGCCCAACAAAGGGTAAAACATATTGCCTGTGAATTGACATAACTCTCCAAATAAATATAAACAATCAACTAAATTTTAAAACTTGCCCTTACACTATCTAAAACCCTAAAACTTTCCCTTTGACTATACTTTTTACAGACGTAAATAACAAAATACGAAATGTATAAAACAACAAAATAAGGATAAAAAGCAAAATAAATTAAGCAGAAACATCAAAAAACTGTTCCAATTTTACCGCGGGACCTGCCTTTCTAAGGACCTCTGCACACTTTTTAGGATCTAACTCTTTAAACTCCAAACCATTAGTTAACAATAAACCTTGAACATCTTTACCTAAATCAGGCGCAACAAGAATCCCACGTATTTGTCTATCAGCCTTCTGCTTAATAGCTTCAATATATCCGGCAAGCTGCGACACAGCCTCTTTTGTCGCAGTTCTACGCTTTACCTCAATTACAACTAACTTACCCGTCTTATCCATACCATAAACATCGACAAAACCCGGTTCAACCTTCTTTTCCCAGCTAATCGGTTTAAAACCTTCCTCAATTAAATCCGGTCTAAGCAAAATTGCCCTATGCATATCCTTTTCACTAGCATTAAGAATAAACTCTCCAGTGTCAAACAGCATAATAGAGGTAACTGTGAAAATTTTTGAAAACAAAACTTTAACACTTTCTTTAGGCTTCTGACGAGTTGCATGGATCTCTAGCACATCGTCTACTATTTGTGTATGAAAAACACTGCCTGAAGACTGCCAATTAACCGGCTCATAACCAATTGGACGGTGAACAAGCAAACTGCCATCTGACTTTATAACCAAAAAACGCTCACCCAACTCCAACTTTGAATTAGCCCTACCCACATATTCAACTCTACAATTACCCGCAATAACTAACGTTCTTCTTTGAACAAACGCTTTTCCAATAACCTCTTTAGCATCATCAAGTGAAGGCTCCACAAGCACAGAGAGCTTCTCATTACTTACCTGCTGCATTATAATAATCAACTATATAGACAAACAACAGATACATAAAAACTTTGAAAACTTGCGCTATCTCTTTTTATATTCCTTTTTCAGAAAATTCAAAAAAATAAAAAAGGGTTTGGAATTTATCTATTTTAGATTTGTTTTCCGCAGTGCGCGCAGAATGTGGCATCGGGAGCAACAGCAGCTCCGCAGTTTGGACAGAAATTAGCTTTAACGTTTGATGCTGATGATGATTGGTATGTTTGGTATGGCTGTGCTGGTGGTGGTTGTGCATTTGGCGGAGGTGGTGTGTAGCTGTATGTTGGTGGAGTTGTGTTGTCTTTAAGTGTGAAGAATCCGATTGCCGCAATTATAAAACCTATCCATATTAAGAAGAATCCAATGCCGATTATGGTCAGTATTGCGCCTATCCAGATGAGTGTGCCTGCGGTGTTAAACAGGTTTTCGCCTGAACGCTCTGCTAATGCGTGGAAACAATCTTTAACATATTTTATTGCTAACAGCGCTAGGATGAAACCTATGATAAGGCAGGGTATGCTAACTAAAAGCGATACTAAACCTATTCCTATCCATATAGTAGCAATGCCTGTCCACAAGAAAGATATGCCTGCAATAGATAAGATTGAGCTGATTATTAAAAGAATTGCACCCTTAACTAGTCCGTCGTAAATGCGATTGTCTTTGTAGTGTTCGGATATGCCTTTCATTCCTATGATAACAAGAATTATGCCGATAATGGTCCCAAATAGTATTGAGCCGATTCCTGCCATGATTTTACTTGATTCAATTGTCATTTTGGTTTTTCACATATTTGATATATTACGTTCAGGATAAAAACGTTTATGTTGAAAATGGTTAAATGATGGCGAAATTACGGGTGTAGCTTCTGGTCGTGTCTTAAATTTAAGTCTTAAAATTGTAGTTGTGTATATAGTTGGGAAAAAGAGACTGCGTGTTATAACAACCGTAGAAATAATGTGTCCACATTGTGACAGTAACAAAAACTAGAAAGCACCAGAAGAAGTAACGGAAAATTATGCTACATTTGTACTAAGGGAGTGTCTAAGAATAACATGGACGTTTATTGGGTAGTGTGTTGTATTAAGAAAGCATGAAAAATCCTCCAGATGTGAATGCTCTAAAAATACGCATAGAAACCTAAAATCCCAGAAAGTATAACTATGCCTGAGTAATAAAGAGTAAATATTCGTTAAAACGACAATTGCGCAACGAAATCATGTTTTTACGTTAACTACCGCATAGTTATAATTACACACAATATAACTATGTTTTTACAATTTACCCCACTAAAAAATACTTAAAAAACCTTTTTCGTTATTCCACCATTTTAACGAGATTTCATAGTTACATTTTCGGGATTTTAGGATAGAAACAATGCTGCCAACACTAAACGAGTACCAACGCAGAAGATACCTCTCAATAGAAGCAAAAACACTTGGACACGGAGGAATAACCCTCATAAACCAGTTAACAGGGACATCACGCCAAACACTAACAGACGGCATAAAAGAAATAAACAACCCACAAACAGAAATACCCAAACAAGGCAAATGCCGCAAACCTGGAGGAGGTCGCAAACCAGTATGTGAAGAAAAACCCAAAATACTCCAAGACCTCAAAGAACTACTCCAAGCCCACACCAAAGGCGACCCCATGCACATGATGCTATGGACAAACAAAAGCCTGTGCAAACTATCAAAAGCCCTCAAAGAACAAGGTTATGCAGCTAACAAAGATACCGTGGGTCTTATGCTGCGGATGATGGGATATGGATTACAGGCAGATAAGAAAACTTTGACAGTAAAACCCTCTCATCCTGATCGTGATGCTCAATTTGAATACATAAACATGCAAGCTAAAAAAGCAGTTACAGAAGGGTAATTCTGTATTATTCTGTTGATGTGAAAAAGAGGGAAAATGTTGGAAATTTCAGGAACAATGGGCAGACCTATCAGCCTTATAAGGTGCCTGTGGGGGTGCTTGATCATGATTTTCCCTTGGAAGAGTTGGGGAGGTTTGCTCCGTTTGGGGTGTATGGTGTTTTTAAGGATCAGGGGTTTGTTGTTGGTGTGGGTTTGAGTTGTGAGGCAGCTGTTTTTGGTGTTGAGGTTGTTAGGGAGTGGTGGTGTGTTCAAGGTGTTGTTGAGTATGTTAATGTATTAAAAGTTGTTTTAGCTTGTGATTGTGGGGGGAGTAATGGGAATTGTGATAGGTTTTGGGAGTTTGGTCTTCAAAAGTTGGTTAATGAGATTGGTGGAGATGTTCGAGTTTTGCATTATCCTCTGGGTATGAGTAAGTGGAATGAGGTGGAGCATCGGTTGTTTTGTTTTATTAGTAAGAATTGGGCGGGGGTGCCGCTTGTGAGTGCGGCTGTTATTGTTAGCTTGATTGGGGCTACTAAAACTGCGGGTGGTCTTTGTGTTAGGTGTGTTTTGGCTGAGGAAACATGTGAGAGAGGTCTTAAGGTTAGTGATGAAGAGTTTGATTCCATAAGTATAGTTAAGGATGATTTTCCTGGTGAATGGAACTATGTTATTTGTCAAAAAACATAACTTATTTTGTCCAAGTTATTTTTAGACGTTTCCTTAGTTGTGAGAGGGTGTTTGTTGGGTTTAAGTGGGTGGTTGTTTGTTGTTTGAGTTGTGGTGAGGGTGTGGGTGTTGTTGGTGTGTTT
>WRGM01000095.1 GCA_009787175.1 Candidatus Bathycorpusculum fermentans
ATTAGCATGAAACTTTTGTATACCAATATACCCCGTATCCACAACAGCCCTAACCTTAGTATCAATTTTTAGCTTTGACTCCTTAAACAACCTAAAATCATGATGCCTGCCATTAGCAAAAGACGTACAAATTATTTTACCATCAGCCTTGTTTACAACCAACTGCGACTTTAACGTGTGACGCTTCTTTTTGCCCCTGTAGTAGCGTCTTTGCTTTTTTTAGACAGGCTCCACAGGAGACTCTGTAGTATCAATAAGCACCACTTCATAGTCCATGTTACTTTTCAGTAGTGTTTTGCGTCTGGGTAGCGAAAATGTTCCATCTTTAACTAAAGTGTTCTCAACCCAACGAATGATGCGGTAGATGTTGCTTTCATCAATTTGATAACTTGTTGCAATATGCGCACAGGGTTCGGTATTCGCGGATATACTCCAAAGTTGCAAGCAACTGTTCCTCTATAGGCAGTTTAGGCTTTCTACCGCCCTGTGCATGTTTAACAGCAAACTCTTGGCGCAGTATTTCTGTCATTTTTTCAAAAGTAACACGCTTAACACCTGTTATACGACGAAAATCTTCGCCCGAATAACCCTTAAGCGTCTCATACTTTATACAATCACAACAACTACAAAAAAAACATCAACCACACCTAATTTAGTTTCGCAAGAAGTCTAATGTATACGAAGGGGACATTCTACTTGACAATAACGGCGATGGCACATTTTACACAATAGATATCGCAAAGACAAAGCAGCGAAAGGATTACATAGCAGAACGTTTTGAACGTTTAAAAGCAAAAAAAACAACATTAAATAACCCCCAATATACTGCTACGTTTTCTGGCATATATTTTGTACCCCTAAATTTACTTTTTATAACTGTTAACGCTATTGTTGTTGATTGGTAACTTGAAGTTTTTATGATAAAGGTTAAAAAGTCATCTAGATTATTGCACTTAATCGTTGGATACGTGTTTAATATGACTAAATCCTCTGTTATCTCTGGTTTCTACAAACTTTCACCTAAAGAACGACTTACACTCGTAAAAAATTTTGCAGACCTATCTGATGAAGAAGCATGCCTTATCGCGCAAACATGCGCATTACCCCTTGACATTGCAGATCACATGATTGAAAATGTAGTAGGCACATTTCCTGAACCTTTAGGCATCGGCACAAATTTTCTAATTAACGGTATAGACTACCTTATCCCAATGGCAACTGAAGAACCTAGCGTTATCGCAGCTGCTAGCTATGCCGCAAAAATGATCCGCGAAGGCGGAGGCTTCCATACCAGCAGCGATACACCTGTAATGATCGGTCAAATTCAAGTTGTCAAATTAAAAAACGCACAAGAAGCTAAAAACAAAGTCCTAACCGCTAAAGATGCCCTCTTAAAAAGAGCTAATGAACAAGACCCTATACTCAACAAATACGGCGGAGGCGCAAAAGATATCGATGCAAGAATAATAAATACAACTATGGGCGATATGCTTATTGTCGAATTATACGTTGACTGCCGCGACGCCATGGGCGCTAACGCAGTCAACACCATGGCCGAAGCATGTGCTCCCCTCATCGAACAGATTACAGGCGGGCAAGTCTACCTTAGAATTCTAACAAACCTCGCAACAAAACGCCTCGCACGAGCCACATGCACCATACCTAAAGAAACACTCGGCGGCGAAACAATAGTTGAAGGTATCACATACGCATCCGCGTTCGCAGCAGCAGACCCATACCGCGCCGCCACACATAACAAAGGCGCACTCAACGGCATAATAGCCGTCGTCCTAGCCACAGGCAATGACCACCGCGCCATAGAAGCCGGCGCTCACGCATACGCCGCTATAAACGGACAATACACCTCCTTCTCAAAATGGACAAAAAACACCAACGGCGACTTGGAAGGATCAATAGAGCTACCCATGGCTGTAGGTCTAATTGGCGGCGCAGTAAGAACACATCCAATCGCAAAAATATGCATGAAAATACTAAACGTAAAAACCTCTAACGAATTCGCAGAAATCCTAGCCGCAGTCGGCTTAGCTCAAAACCTCGCCGCACTACGAGCACTCTCAAGCGAAGGCATACAACGAGGACATATGTCACTACACGCAAGAAACATCGCAGTCGCTGCTGGCGCACCAACTGAACTTGTAGAAACAATAGCAGAACGCATGACAAAAGAAAAAGCAATTAATGCAAACCGCGCTAAAGACATACTTGACGAGCTAACACGTAAGGCTTAACATTCAGAGGCGACTTTTTTGAAAATACTACTTGACGAAATGTTTGCCGGACTAAAAGAATACTTTGAAGTCCTAGGCTATACCGTAACCACAGCTCAAGAAGCTGGACTAAAAAGCGTAAAAGACCTCGAAATAGTACAATACGCAAAAAAACATGACCTACTATTAATCACCCAAGACACTAAACCCGCCGAAATCGCAGAGCTAACAGGCGTTAAATACGTCCTAGTCTCAAAAGCAATGATAGCTAAAATGGTCGACACAAAAATCCACCAAACCTTCCCATAATATCACATAAAAAACCGGTAATATTCAGCTAAAATACAAATACCAGATGTACAAGCGTATTAGCTCACTGTAATTAGCAAACAAGATTCCACAAACAGTCTTCTAATCTTTCTCGTATGTGTTTAGTCTGAGTTGAGATTTATAGACGATATGATGCTATTGTTGCAATGTTGGCTACTTTTCCATGGCACCTAAACACATACTCTTTCGCTAATCAAACGGCAACACTGTTTGGTATCTAAACAATGAATAAAGTTATTGATTGCACTGTAGCGTTGTAGTTTTGTCTCTTCAAGATCGAAATAATTAACTTGATGCAGCTTTATTAGGAAATTGGCGCAGAATTTGATTGCAAGCAACGTGAGCAGGGTTGGGGAAAATCAGTTGTTGAATTTTCAGCCAAAGAGCTGCAAAAAGAATTTTTAGACAAAGTTTTTTTTAGCAAGCAATCTTGTGTATGCGTAATTTTTATCTCAAGTATTCCCATAACACAAGTCTACAACTATCTGGTGCAGAAATTCAAAAATCAAATAATCTAGCATCACCAGTGCGAGAAATAGACGATACAAATCAGCAGTCTGTAGAGATAAAAATGGTTGCTGATCAACTGTTTATTGTTATTGTAAACTAAAAGGATTAACACGTTTTTCTGTTGGTTCTTCCTTGGAAATGATTATTGTATATTAGAACTATGTCATTAGTTTTAGGGTGTTAGTGCAAGGCTTTTTAGGTATTTGTTCCATAGGTATGCTGCGGCGTATCCTGCGGTGGCTCCGGTTACAGGTCCCATGAATATTACCATGGCGTCAAGGATGTAGCTTCTCTGTATTATTAATGGTAGTGTTGGGATTCCTGTTTGCTCAAAAATGGTGGGTGACATGACGCTTGCGCTGTATGTTATCATGCCTATTAGCATGGTGCTAATTGCTATGGCTGTTATAAGCCGGTTGCGGTTTACGCCTTTAGGGGAGCCTTTTATTTTTAGGGCAAAAATTGTTGTATCTATTAGGGCTCCAAATAGTGTTGTTGCTATGAATGTAAATATTCCTAATCCTGGGCTGCCTAGGGCTGTTAGTAATCCTCCTATTGCTCCAGCGTATGTTGCGCCTACATTTTTTATAAATAGTCCGCTTAGGGCTAAGAGTACGGCTTGGGGCGCAACGAACATATAGTTTATTGGCGGTGGTAGGAACATGTTTACTATAAATATTATTGAGCCAAATAGTGAAACGGTAAAGACCATTTTTAGTCGGTGCGTCTGCTTTTTCTCCTTTCCTTTCTTTCCTTAATTGTATATGTTTGTTGTTGTTTGCCTTAAAAAATGTTAATGTGTCTGTTTATATTTACCTTTTTTTGTAAGTTTTTATGGCTGGTTTTTAACGATAGCTATAAATTGTGAGTTTGTTATAAGTTGTAACTATTCCAGTAATTACTCCACAACAAGTTAGGAGTGCACGTAAGATTGAGTACTCATGCAGATGATTTAAAATTAAGATTGATGACTGTTGAGCTTTTGCGTACTGCAAAGAACAAACGCAATATTACCTACCGCGAGTTAGGCGCAAAAACAGGATTGCCTGTCACAGTTTTAAGTCGCTACGCAAAAGGTCATGTCTTACCTAACACGGCAAGAGCTAAACAGCTATGGCGAGTACTTATCAAACTTGTAGGCTTAGAAACTGAGCTTAGGGGAAGAATTAAATTTGACGATAATGGCTACTTTGACAACACAGAAATTGTTGGAGACCACAACATTTTACAGCAAGCAGCTAATCATGCATTGAACACTTTTGCAGGTAAACGAGTTACAAAAATCTTAACCCCCGCAGCTGACGGCGTCCCATTAGCTACCATGGTAGCAAACGCACTTGGCGTTAACCTAATTATCGCAAAATACGACAAAAAAGTCGGCGTAAAAGGCTTCCTTGAAGAAACTTTTCTACTCGGACGAGACCTAGGCCTAACAGCTACGTTATACATACCGAAAGAAGCTATCAAAAAACGCGACAGCGTATTAATCATAGACGACATACTAAAAGGCGGAGAAACACAAGAAGCCCTCGTTAACTTGACAAAAAAAGCAAAAGCAGAAGTCTCAGGAATATTCTCCCTCCTAGCCATAGGTGAAGAATGGAAAAAACGACTAAAAACCAGCCAAGACTCACCCGTAGAGGTAGTAGCACGCTTAAAATCCCCATTTGACAATCCAAACTAAGGGATCGTTACAAAATAATTTTTATAGTTACGAAGTGGTCATTGAAAATAGTTGCAAATATTTGACAAAAATGACTCACATTAACATATATACGTTTTTTCATAGAGAATAAACTACAATGCTGCTCCAGCTAATGTCCAACTGTAAAAGTTATTTAATTGCACTTCCTAACTCTGCCCTGTTCTAGGTAACTCTATTAATACGCGCCCATCTTTATATGCAGATATTTATGCGTATGATAAAATGGACAAACGGAACAGTAACCACTCCAGACCAAACATTACTCCCACTTAAAGAAGTCACATTAGAAATAAAAACAGTTGAACAAATGGCCGAGGCTATAAAAAACCTGAGAATAAGAGGCGCACCCCTACTAGGAGCCGCCGCCGCTTTTGGCATAGCCTTAGGTGCTTACACTTCAAAAGCACAAACAATATCCGAATTACTTAGAGACTTACATGCTGCAGGCGAAACTATAAAACAACAAAGACCCACAGCAGTTAACCTATTTTGGGCAACAGACCGCATTCTAAACATAGCCAAAACCTACAAAGACTTAAGCGTTGAAGAATTACGCACGGCTGTACTTGCAGAAGCACAAAAAATCGCAGACGAAGACGCCGCACAAAATTACGCCATAGGCAAAAACGGCGCAGAACTAATCACAGATGACGATACAATTTTAACACATTGCAACGCAGGCGAATTAGCCACAGTAGAATATGGTACAGCCCTAGGCGTTATAAGACACGCCTGGACACAAGGCAAAAAAATAAAAGTAATAGCCGACGAAACACGACCCCTACTACAAGGAGCACGACTAACAGTTTTCGAATTACAACGCGATGGCATACCCGTAACACTAATCACAGACAACATGGCCGGCTATGCCATGAGCAAAGGCCTAATAAACAAAGTCATCGTAGGCGCAGACCGCATAGTCCAAGATGCAGTATTCAACAAAATAGGCACATACAGCGTAGCCATACTAGCACACACACACAACATACCCTTCTACGTAGCCGCACCCAAAAACACATTCGACCTAAAACACAAAACCACAGATATCACCATAGAAGAACGCACACCAAACGAGGTAACACACATCGGCAACCAACAAACCGCACCTAACAGCACTAAAGTACTAAACCCAGCATTCGACGCAACACCCCTAAAATACGTAACAGGCATCATAACAGAAACAGGCATATACACAAAAGAACACTTCCAAAAATTCAACCCCACATTCCCCCTCTAAACACAAACACCAACAAACAGCTCCTACAAAACAAAAATGCCAAAAACCACATTTACACCTAACAGACTAACATTTTAAACATAAAATTAAAAAGCACATAAACCCTAAAATAACAAGTGATCAACTTGAGCGAAACAAAAAACGACAACGCAACAACCGAAGAATTCCAAACAAACGGGCAACTCGATGACAAAGGCATAACAATAACAGAACAAAACCACATAGACCAACTCTCCTCCAGAGGATATGGCACAACAGAAAACAAAACACTAACACTAACCTTCTACGAAGCACTATACCTACACGACAAAGGCATGCTCACAGTAAAAAACAAACAAAACACAACCGTCAACTTCCAAACAATACTACACACATACCAAACAAAAGACGAAAACGCCTGGATCAACTACATAGTCTACCGCGACCTTAGAAGCCGCGGCTACGTCGTCAGAGAAGGATTCGGCACCGGAACAGAATTCAGAGTCTACGAACGCGGAACATACGGCAAAGACCCCGCCACATACATGATACTAGGAACACAAGAAGGAAAACCACTAAACATTACAATGCTATCCGATGTACTACAACAATGCCAAAACCAAAAAAAAGAACTAGTCATAGCCGTCATAAATCGCAGAGGCGAAATAGTATACTACACCGTCTCACAATTAACATTTAAATAAACAACCAAAACACACAACAACCCCAATACAACTCTAAAACAAAAGCAAGACAATAAACTTATATGTAACTCTAAAATCTATTTTAATGATATCTTAATTACCTGCCTTTAGCTATTTTGTGCACTACAATTATGGTTATTTTGATGTTTAGTATACTGTTTGCTATTCTGATTCTTGAGAATAGCATAAGATTATTCTTAAATGCCAAGACAATGTAACAGTTTGACCACAAACTATTTTGAGGCATGACCAAAAATGCAAAAAGTGTTACATGGCTACGCCAAAAATATTTTGTAGTGTCGAGGGATAGTTTAACGGCCAGGTATGTATTTAGCTTGCGTGTTTTTATTAAAGCATCTATACAGGAATTTGCATATGTAGCTGTGTTTGTTGCGCAAAAAAATGGCATGA